>JBBIHO010000123.1:0-5792 GCA_037446935.1 Caldifarciminota bacterium
CGTGAAACTCATTTCGGAAAGGAAGATTAAGGAGGAGGTAAAAGAATTAGCCAGGAGAATTTCTAAGGACTATAAAGGAAAAGAGCCGGTTCTGCTCTGCGTCTTGAAAGGGGCCTGGGTATTCTTTGCCGATTTGATTCGGGAGATAAAGATACCGACAATCGTTGATTTCATTGCCATATCCTCCTATGGGAAAGGGACCGAAACGACCGGTAGGATTAGATTGGAGAAGGATATAAAAGAGACGATTAAGGGAAAGGATGTAATAATTATTGAGGATATTGTTGATACCGGTTTCAGTCTTAAATATCTCTTAGAATATCTAAAAAAGAAAAGACCAAAGAGTTTAGCAATTTGTGTCCTTTTAGATAAAGAGGAGAGGCGAGAAGTTGCCGTTAATATAGATTATCTTGGGTTTAAGGTTCCGAATAGATTTATCGTTGGCTATGGCATTGACTATAATGAAAAATTCCGCTATCTACCTTACATTGGTTTTATTGAGTTAAGATGAAGGTTAAGGAACTCAAAACTCTTATTAAGGTTGCGAAGGGAGAAGAGAAGGGAACTCTTTTACTTACGAATGGGAGATTGGTGAATATCTTTACCGGTGAGATTTATAAAAGTGATGTCATCATCTCAGGTGATAAAATCGCCGGAATTGGCAGTTATGCAATTGCGGATAAGATTATTGACCTTAAAGGGAGTTATATCCTTCCCGGTTTTATTGAGAGCCATATCCATATTGAGAGTTCACTCCTTTCTTGCGCGGAGTTCTCTCGCCTCACCCTTCTCTCCGGAACAACCACCCTCTTTTGTGACCCACACGAGATAGCCAATGTCTTAGGGATAAGGGGGATTTATTATCTTTTAAGGGCAACCAAACCCTTGCCCCAGGATTTCTATTTTCTTGCCCCTTCCTGTGTGCCGGCAACGAAATTTGAGACTGCGGGTGGTGCGATTGGAATTAATGAGATAAAGAGGTTGCTGAAAGAGAAGCGGATAGTTGGATTAGCCGAGGTGATGAATTTCGTTGGGGTGGTTGGGGGAGAGAGTGCGATTCTAAATAAGATACTGGTTGTCCGGAAAGAAGGGAAGGTGATTGATGGGCATTCGCCGGGATTAAGAGGCAATTCTTTGCAGGCATATCTGGCTTCTGGAATATCTTCTGACCATGAATCTTTTCAGGCCCTTGAGGCGAAGGAGAAATTGTCATCCGGGATGTGGATAATGATAAGGGAAGGTTCAGCGGCAAAGAATTTATCCGCCCTCTCTAAGATTATAAATGAAAAGACATCATTTCGTCTCCTTCTCTGTTCCGATGATAAAGACCCGGAAGAACTTTTAAGGGAGGGGCATCTCAATGCAATTTTGCGGAAAGGGGTTGGCTTAGGGATTGACCCGGTTACTTTAATCCGGATGGTGACAATTAACCCCGCCAGTTATTTTGGACTAAATAGAGTTGGAGCGATTGCCCCGGGATTTAAGGCAGACATTACGGTCGTCCGAGACCTAAAAGATTTTGCGGTGGCGAGGGTAATCAAAAATGGGAAGGAGATTGTGGAGGAGGGCGAAGTGAAAATTCCTCCATCTTCTTATTCCACCTATCTTCCTTCAACCCGCCAAGGCGCGTTTTCAACCTTTAAGGTCCGCAACCTATATCAAAGACGACTGGAGGTAGGTTACAAACACCGGTTGATTAAGGTTATCAGGATTGTCCCGGGTGAGATAATAACTAAAAAGGAACTGGTCATCCCAAAGGTGGCGGGAAATCTTATTGTTTCGGATACCGAAAGGGATATTCTAAAATTGGTTGTCATTGAAAGGCATAAAGGGACCGGAAATATTGGGATTGGATTTGTTTCCGGTTTTGGATTAAAGAAGGGGGCGATTGGCAGTTCGGTCGCTCACGATTCGCATAATATTATTGTCTGTGGGGTAACTGATGAGGATATTCTTTTGGTGGCAAAGATGATTATTGAAATGAGAGGAGGTATGGTAATAGAAGGAGGGAGGAAGGAGGCGAGTTTACCCCTGCCGATTGCTGGACTTTTGTCGGACAAATCAGCGGAAGAGGTTATAAGGAGATTAAAGGCGATGCTTTCATTGGCAAAAGAATTGGGCTGTCGGTTGGAGAATCCATTTGCTACCCTCTCATTTCTTGCCCTGCCGGTAATTCCGGAATTAAGACTTACTGATAAGGGACTCTTTTCCGCTCAGGAATTCAAATTCGTTTCCCTTTTTGGCGACTGATTCCAACGGACGGGGAGCGCTAATTTTATTTGACAGGTTCTCTTTTTGTTATACTTTTTATATATGACCTGGTGGCAGATTTTAGTCCAGGCAGGGGTGATGGTGATTATCTTTGGGATATTTTTTGTTATTGGGTCTTATCTTAAGGGAAAGCAGATTAAGAGCGGAATTAGGGAGATAAATCGGTTGTGCCGAAAAAAGACCAATCAAACCGAAAGTTTTGAAGGAGAATCAAAAGGGTAAGGTTATAGCCAGAATCAAAATTTGGAATATCTTTGATGAGGCAAAAGCGAGAGAGAGGAACTGATTAGACCCGAAGCAGTGCGGTCAATAGAGATTGACGCTTTAGTTGATACTGGGGCAACGATGTTAACGATACCGGAGGAATTGGTCGAAACCTTAGGTCTGATTTCTGATAAAGATGTGATGGTAACTTATGCGAATGGTGAAAAAGAGAAACGACCGGTTGCTTTCGGCGCGAAGGTGGAGATTTTAAATAGACAAGCAGAAAGTTCGGTTCTGGTCGGTAGAAAAGGAACTAAGGTTCTCATTTTTATGATTTACCCTATCTCAATCCCCAATCTTCTTATCTTTTAAGGGCGATTGTCTATAAGGAGACACCGAGGACCTGGCGGGAAGAGGTCTATGTTGATTCTACTTTTATTACTGAGGTCTTCTATTATCCTTATATCCTTGAGACCTTAAATATTATTCTCCCAAAGGAGACCTATGAGAATGATTTGGCAATAAGGCGGCGGTCAGAGTTTAAGGGGCGGAAAGGTAACAAGGGCGGTCTTATATCCTAACCGGCCAAATCCCTTTAAGAACTTAACGAAAATCTCCTTTGCGATTCCAAGAGAATGCTTCGTTTCCCTTTTAATCTATGATGTCTCCGGCAGAAAGGCAAGGACCTTGGTGAGTGAAAGGTTAAAACCGGGAGATTATAGTTTAAGATGGGATGGAAAAGAGGATAGGGGAAGGGACTGCCCGCAGGGAGTCTATTTCTATCGGTTAAAGGCTGAAGACTTTACGGATATTAAGAAGACAGTTCTTCTACCCGAAGTATATTACCAGAAATATATTTCTGGTTTTCAAAGCACGGTTTTTGCCTTTAAGTCTTTGATTTGACGCAACTTATTGGATTTTTAAGAAAAGTTGGGGGGTTGCCCCCTCTACCGTGTTCTTGGTCTTATGTTTCGCCAAATTTTTCGCCCAATTAAAAGTCTAATTTCTTTACCAGTTAGAAGGGTAATCAAAGGTCTAATCTCTTTAGTAATTTTTAGTCTAATCACTTTTCTAGTCAATCTTGGCGTTATGTGAGTCCAAAAAGGGGTAATTTGAGGGGTAATTTTTCGTCTAATTTTTCGTCTAATCAAAGGTCTAATTTGTAATCTAATTTTTGCTGCGCAGTTGAATCCGCCTGCGGCGAGTTGACATTTTGGGAAGGAGGCGATAGAATAAAGGATGGTTTTCCGAGTTGAAGTCAGAAAGAAGGGAGAGGATAAAGAAGGGATTGCCCTCACAAGACTGGCAGTAACTGAGTTGGGACTTTCCAAGTTGGCAGGGGTTCTCGTTATTAGGCTATATTTTGTTGAAGGAGATATGAAAAGAGGCGATTTTAAGAGGGTTGCCGAGAAGATATTTGGTGATGCTGTCTCCGAAGAGGTGATTGTGGGAAGGTTTCGCAGTTCGGGGATAAGTGTTGAGATTTTATATAATCCAGGTGTCTCTGACCCACAGGAGGATTCTATTCAAAGGACATTTGCCGATTTTGGCTTCCCGAATGTTAAAATTAGAACTGGTAAGAGGTATATCTTTAAGGGAGATATTAAAGAGGAGGACGCCAAGAAGATAGCAGGGGAATTCCTTTATAATCCCTTAATTCAACATATCCGCTTAACCCGGGCCGTTGGAAGCGCAAGACCGAAAGAGAAGGTCTTTATTACCGGGAGAGAGTATATCTTTAATTTGGAGGAGATTCCAATCTTAAATAAATCTGCAAGGGAACTCGCGGAGATTTCCGAGAAGAGGCTTTTAGCCCTTTCGGTTTCGGAGATGCGGGCAATCCAGAGATATTATGAGGCTTTGGGTAGGGAGCCAACCGATGTTGAATTGGAGACATTTGCCCAGACCTGGTCCGAACACTGTTCGCATAAGACTTTAAGGGGGGATGTTATTTATACGGAATGGAAAGGAGGGAAGAAGAAGGAGAGGGTGATAAAGGATTTACTCGGCTCAACAATCTTTAAGGTGACGAAGAGGTTGAATAAGCCTTTCTGTCTTTCGGTATTTAAGGATAATTCCGGGGTTGTGGAGTTGGATTCTGATTATGGGATTACTTTTAAGGTTGAGACGCATAATCATCCTTCAGCATTAGAACCTTATGGTGGGGCGGCAACCGGTATCGGCGGGGTGATTCGGGACTGTTTAGGAACTGGAAAAGGGGCAAAGCCAATCTTAAATACCGATATCTTCTGTTTCGCACCGCCGGATTTTCCAAGGAAGAAGGTCCCAAAAGGGATTCTGCCGCCAAAGCGGATTTTGGTAGGTGTTGTCTCTGGTGTGCGGGACTATGGAAACCGGATGGGGATTCCAACCGCACAGGGTGCCTTATATTTTCATAATCACTTTTTAGGTAACCCTTTGGTCTTCTGTGGGACATTGGGTCTCTTACCAAGGGAGAGAATAAAAAAGGAGATATCTCCCGGAGATGTTATTATCCTCTGCGGGGCAAAAACGGGTCGTGATGGAATCCATGGGGTGACATTTGCCTCCCTGGAACTTTCTGAAGAGATTTCCTCTTCGGTGGTGCAGATTGGTAATCCGATTGAGGAGAAGAAATTGACCGATGCAATTCTTGAGGCAAGCGAGCGGAATCTGATAAAGGCAATCACCGACTGCGGCGGTGGTGGACTCTCCAGTGCGGTTGGCGAATTGACAAAGGATTTTGGCTGTGAGGTCCATTTGGATAAGGTGCCGGTGAAATATTCCGGTCTCTCATATACGGAAATCTGGATTTCGGAATCACAGGAGAGGATGATATTCTTCACATCACCGGAAAATGAAACCGAGGTAGTAAAATTATTTGCCCTTTACGATTGTCCGGCAACACCAATTGGGAGGGTGAGTGATGATAAGAAACTCCGTCTCTATTATAAAGGGAAGCGTGTCGCGGAGATTGATATGGATTTCCTCCACAATGGGAAGCCAAGGGTCTTGCGGAAGGCTCTCTTTATTGAGAGGAATTTTTCTAATCCTTCTCTTCCGGAACCAAAGGATTATAATGAGATTCTTCTTGAACTCCTTGCCTCTTATAATATTGCCAGTAAGGAATGGGTGGTGAGACAGTATGACTTTGAGGTTCAGGGAAGGACGATTGGAAAGCCGATAACGAGTGACGGCTGTGTTCTGAAACCGCTCTATGATAAGAAGATAGGGGTAGTAGTTAGTTGTGGTATCTGTCCCCGCTACGGTCTTTTAGACCCATACTGGATGGCAGCTTCGGCGATTGATGAGGCATTGCGAAATGTCGTTGCCTGCGG
>JBBIHO010000124.1:0-5781 GCA_037446935.1 Caldifarciminota bacterium
CATAGAGATTGGTTTAGTCCAAAACCCAGTCTATGGTTGTTGGTCCCAGCAACCGACTGCCTTGACCAAAAACAGGGGGCTTGGGGGAAAAAGGGGATGAGTTTCCTTTATCCCAATCTCCTCTATCTTCTACCACTCTCACTCATTCCCTTAATACTCCACCTTCTCCATCGGATGCGGTTGAAGAAGGTATACTTCTCTTCTCTCTTCTTTTTAAGAGAGACGAAGCGGGAGAGGTTTAACTGGCTGCAAGTAAGGGAACTACTCCTCTTATTATTCCGAATCCTTTTCTTATTTTTCCTCTTTGCCTCCTTGTCTCGCCCGCAATGTGCGCGGAGTCCAATAAGGGTGAAGGTGGTAAGGAGCATTCTTTTAATTCTTGACGATACTTATAGTATGATGCAAGAAAGGAGATTTGACGAGGCGAAAGGAAAGGCAAAGGAGCTACTCCGAGGTTTTTCGGCAACAAGCGAAGTTTCACTCTTCACCCTGTCGGACAGGTTTCTCACCCCATACCTTCCCTTAGATACCATCTTAAAGATTCTTGATACCATCTCCTGTTCTTATTTCACCCCAAGATTGAAGGTAGATAGAATTGAGAAGCAATTAAGTGTTGCAAGATATGAGAGGGAGATATATCTTCTTACCGATTTACAGAGAAATTGCCTCCCTCTCTTACAGGATGTAGCCAGAATTGCCTCAAGGGTTTATGTTATTGATGTTGGGTCAGATGAGAATTTAAACTGTGGAATAACTTCGGTCTATTTAAAAGAGAGATTAGCCTTGCCATTAGAGGCAAACCATATTGCCGCGGAGGTTAAAAATTATTCAGGAGAAGAGGTTAGATTACGAATTGAACTTACTCTAAAAGAACGGCTTTCGGAGAACGGCCCGCAATCTGCGGAGAGAAGAGAGTCCCAGGAGATTCTTTTAAGACCCAGAGAGGTGAAAGAGGTTCTATTCGCAACCGAGTTGAAAGGGCCGGGAGATTATTGGGGTAAAGTAGAAATTCTTACTCCTTTCGCAGATTTCGCAGAACGGCGTCCAGCCGCTTTCGCAGAACGGCGTCCAGCCGATTCCCTTTTGGTAGATAATGTGCGGTTCTTCTCTTTTAAGAAGGCGAATAGAATACCGGTTCTTTTAGTTTATGGGGATAAAGAAGAGTCAATCTTTTTAGAGAAAGCGCTTGCTACGCCAATATCTCCCTTTCACCTCAAAGTTCTTTCCCTTTCGGCAATCAGAAGTGTCAATCTCTCTACCTATAAAGTTGTTATCCTCTTAAATCTAACAAAGATGAGTAGTGAAGATAAAGGACGAATTGTGCGGTATTTAAGGGAAGGCGGAGCAATCTTCTTAGTCATTTATTCACTACCGGAGAGAAACCTCTGGGATGAATATTATACCTATGAGGGGAATAACCAGGAGGAAGGCTTCTTAGTGATTGAGAAACTTGATACACTTCACCCGGTATTTGAGGTTATCAAGGACGATATGAAGACCCCGAAATTCTTCTCCAATGCGGTTATCCGACCTCATAAATTGAAGGTTCTGGCGAGTTTAACCGGGGGGATACCGCTCCTTTTGGAAGGGAAGGAAGAGAGGGTCGTTCTCTTCACTACCCTCTTCCTTCCAGAAGCAACCGATTTGGTTTATAAGGGGGTATTCATTCCATTTTTATATCGGACAATCTTTTATCTCGCAGACAATTACGAGAAGGATTATCTTTGTGGGGATACATTTACGGTTCCTCTCACTTCACCGGTTGCGGTGGTGAAAGGACCGCAGGGTTTTTGGCAGGAAGAGGGTGAAATTAAAGAAGGGAGGTGTGTGTTGAAATTCGGGAAGACATCGCTTCCCGGTCTTTATGAGGTTATGGAGAATAAGATACCGGTAAATCCTGACCCAAGGGAAGGTGACCTGACGCGGGTCTCTAAAGAGGATTTGGCGAAATTAAAGGTGAGGGTGATTTCTGATTTCGGAAAAGGAAGGATTGATTTAGCACCCGTTTCTTTATATCTCGCCTTCTTATTTATACTTTTGGAATTCTTCTTTTTGATTCTATGAATGGTTGACATCTCAATTTTTAATGACTATAATGTCATTTAAGAAAAGGGAAGGGTTAAACAATTGAAGAGGTCGAAGAAATGGTAACCCAAACCGCTTTCGGAGAACGGCACCCAGCCGAAAATGCCGGAAAGGTCTATTACGAGGAGAATAATTATGAAGCAAAATAAAATAACCCCCATCACTTTTGCCTTGGAACAGGAAAAGAAGGCTCTTATCACTTACCTTCGGGCAAGTTATGATGCTAAGGATGTGAAAGGGAAGGATATGTTTGTAAGGTTGGCGATGGATGAATTTGAGCACATCCGGGCATTAGAAGCAGAACTTGCCTCTTTGACAAAAGAAGAGAAATGGTGTGATTATGAACTCCCGGTTTCGCCAATTGAAGAGTTAGTTCCCCGCTTGCCGCTTCCAACAGGCGGGAGCGTCAAGCGAGCGAAAAAGGAAACAGAGATAAAAGCAGAAGAGTTGGGTGAAATGTCCGCCCTTCTGGTCGCCTTGCAACTTGAGGAGGAGGCGATAAAATTCTATCGGAAAGAGAAGGAGAATGCCCAAGATGCCATTTCCCGTTCCCTCTGGAAGCGGTTAGAAGAGATGGAGACCGCACACTACGAGTTAATCCAGGCGGAGATTGATAATATCACCAGAACCGGATTTTGGTTTGGGATAAGAGAATTTACTTTGGAAGGAGAGAGATAATGAACTACTCGCCATTGGAGATATATGGAATAGCGATAAAGTCAGAAGTTGATGCCTATAATTTCTATGACCGGCTCGCCAAAGTGTTAAAGAGAGGCAAAGAGACTCCATCCGCGGTTGAATTCTTGATAGCAAAACTTGCGTTTCTCCGGAAGGAAGAGAAGAAACACCGGGAATTGCTCCAATCCCTTTATAAGAAGGAGTTCCCAAAAACGAAACTTATCCTCCCAAAACGAAGTATTGCGCCCCTGCCGGTAATTCCCCTCTCTGATAAGATTTCCCTCCCTTATCTCTTGGAGAAGGCAATGGATGCCGAAATTGCCTCGGAAAGATTCTACCGCAAAGCCCAAAAGAATCTCCAAAATGAAAGGGCAAAAAGGATTCTATTATACCTCTCCGGTATGGAGAAGGGACACTATTATCTTCTGAAAGCAGAATTAGAATTGCTCAATACATTTGCCAATTATGATTCCTTTAAGAAATTCTCGTTAGAACACATAGGACCTTAGAAGTGAAGGTTATGTTGCCACAAAACCACGGTAGACGAATATATCTTGACCATCAAGCAACAACACCTCTTGAACCAGAAGTGAGGATGGCAATGGCTGACGCCTTCTCTATCTTTGGCAATCCCTCAACGATTTATTATGAAGGGAGAGTGGCAAAGGAGATGATGGAGAAATCTCGCCAAGAAGTCGCCACACTAATTAACGCCTCACCAGATGAGATATACTTCACATCCTCCGGTGCGGAGAGTAATAATATGGCAATAAAGGGAATTGCCCTTGGTTATCAAAATAAGGGCAATCATATAATTATCTCGTCAATTGAACATATATCGGTTCTCTCCCCGGCGAAGTCATTGACTAAGATGGGATTTAATCTCTCCTTTCTGCCAGTTGATAAATACGGGGTTGTTGACCCGGATGGTCTAAAAAGGTTAATCAGAAAGGAGACGATTTTAATCTCTGTGCTCTTCGCCAGTAATGAGATAGGAACAATTGAACCGATTGCGGAGATAGCGAAGATTGCTCAGGAGTATGGCATAATCCTTCACTGCGATGGTTGCGCAGCCATCGGGAGTCTTCCAGTAGATGTGAAGGAATTAGGGGTCTCCTCTTTCAGTCTTTCGGCACACACCTTTTATGGACCAAAAGGGATTGCCGCCCTTTACCTAAAAAAAGGAGTGAGGTTTGTGCCTCTGATTGAGGGCGGTTCCCAGGAGCAAGGGAAGAGGGCGGGAAGTGAAAATGTCTTAGGAATCATCGGGATGGGTAAGGCAGCGGAAATTGCGAAAAGGGATATGGAGAAGAGAATAAAGAGAATAAGACCTTTAAGGGATAGAATAATTGGTGAACTCCCGAAGGTGATTGAAAGAACCTATCTCACCGGACATCCAATAAATCGGCTCCCGGGGCATTGTAGTTTCTGTTTTGAATTTATTGAAGGTGAGGCGATACTCCTTTTTTTAGATGATGAAGGGATTTCCGCTGCCTCTGGTTCCGCTTGCACATCCCGGAGTTTGAAGGCATCCCATGTCTTATTGGCGATTGGCTTAGAAGATGCACTGGCACAGGGTTCTATCATATTTAGTTTAGGGAAGGATAATACAGAAGAAGATGTCTCTTATCTACTTGCGAAATTGCCGCCGATTGTCCAGCGTCTCAGGGAGATGTCACCGCTTTATGCTAAATATAAAAAAGGGAAAATGGAAAAGAAGTTATGAAATTTTGGGGAATAAAAACTCCCAACGGGTGACAGGAAAAAAGTCCGGAATAACAGAATAGTCTAATGTTGTTAGTCATAGAGATTGGTTTAGTCCAAAACCCAGTCTATGGTTGTTGGTCCCAGCAACCCGCTGCCTTGACCAAAAACCCAAAACCAGGGGGCTTGGGAAAAAGGAGGGATAGATGTATTCTGAGAAGGTGATGGAGCATTTCAAAAATCCCCGGAATGTGGGAGAGATTGAAGATGCCGATGGCATCGGCGAGGTGGGGAATCCGGTCTGCGGGGATATGATGACATTCTATATCAAGGTGAAAGACGGGAGACTCACCGATGTGAAATTTAAGACCTTTGGCTGCGGAGCAGCAATTGCGGTTTCTTCAATCGTCTCGGAGATGGCAAAAGGGAAGACAATTGAAGAGGCGTTAAAGATTACAAAGGAACTGGTAGCCCAGGAATTAGGAGGATTGCCACCAAATAAACTTCACTGCTCCAACTTAGGAGCGGACGCTTTACATAAGGCGATTGAAGACTATTTGAAGAAAAGTGCACAAGGAGGAAAGGATGGAGAAAAGACCTAAATGTTTATGCCCCTTTTGTGAGCAGGAAATTTTCTATGCGAACCTAATCTGCCGCCCCTGCGGTGTTGAGTTCCTCATCTGCTCCTGCGGCGAACTCGTCTCCAAAACAAAAGACCATTGCCCGCAGTGTGGAAAGAAGATACAGGAGAAGAAAGGTGAAAAGATTGACAAATGAGGTTTTTAACCTATAATTAGGCAATAATATGAAGAAGTGGCAATGCACGATTTGCGGATATGTCTATGACCCAGTAAAGGGAGATCCGGATAATGATGTGCCGCCGAATACTCCCTTTGAAGCCTTACCCGACACCTGGGTCTGTCCGGAATGCGGGGCATCTAAGGAGATGTTTGAGGAATTAGAAGATTAGGAAGAATCTCTGTCCACTGGTGCCCGTAGTTCCCTTTAATATCCACAAGATAAGACTCTTTACTATTTCTTAGGTGTATCAGGATGAGGTGGTTATTCCCCGATTTCCTTTCGTATTACGGGGCGAAAGAGAGTGCTTCCAACGGACGGGAGCAAAGCAACCGATAATTTTATTTGACAGGCAGGACCTTTTTTGTTATACTTTTTCTATATGAAATATAAAAGTAAGGTGCGAGATCTGCGAAAGAGGGCAACCCGAAGGGGTTGCCTAAAGATAGGAGTCAAATATGAAGGGAGGGGAAAATGAGCATTCTTTTTTCAATTATCCTTCTATTTACTCAGGTT
>JBBIHO010000125.1:0-5654 GCA_037446935.1 Caldifarciminota bacterium
ATCCTTCGGCACACCGGAGAGGTAAAAAAGCCTTTCCGCTTCTTTTAATATCTCTTCTCTTTCCCAGCGCAATCTCCCATGCGAGATTTCCGCTAATATCTTATGCATCACCTCCCCGAAGATGATTGCCCCTTCACCGTGCCTTCTTAAATCCTCAGTCGTCTCCTTCGTCACGCTCTTTACCACTATCTCCTTCTCTGCACAGGGTGCAAGGAGATAGGTATAAACCCTTTCTTTCCCTTCACGCTTTCCTTCCCGCTCAATCTTTCCTTTCTCTTGCCACTTTTCCGCAACATCCTCTCCGGAAAGAATTTCCAATCCCGGAATATTTAATGGGGTCCTCTTCCTTTCAATATCAATTTGTAGTATCGCCAATAGCCAAGAGAGGCGAGATTCTGTGGTATTCTTCTTCGTCGGTAATTCCGTTGATGGCAATATCCCAGAAAGAACCAAATAATCCCTTGCTCGGGTGACTGCCACATAGAAGACCCTTTTCTCCTCTTCAATCATCTTCTCCCTTCTTATTCTAAAACTCTCCTCCTTTTGTTGGAGGCTCCTCTCCGGCAGATAGATTAAAGAAATTGTTCGTTCATCCTTTTCTTCAAAGAGTAGTTCTTCACCTCTGCGCCGGGGGATTAAGTCTTCATCCAATCCGGCAAAGAAGACAATCGGAAATTCCAATCCCTTTGCCGCATGGACGGTCATAATCTTCACACAATTGAGGTCTTCGGTCGTCACATCTGCCTTCGGTTCGTCTTCATTCTCCTTTGCCCTTTCAAAATAATCCCTGATTTCGATCAGTCCCTTTCCCTGCCATTCCAAATTTTCACATATCCGGATAAACTTCTTAATATTATAATACCTCTGCTGGGCAGAAAATAGTTGCCATCCCGCGTGATTCGCGAGCACCTCTTCAATAATTAAAGAGAGTGGTCTTCTATTTGCCATTGCCAAATAAGAGGCGAGCTCAATTCCGGTATCCCTTTTGTATTTCAGAACCTTCTCAAAGAGGCTACCTCCCCTTTTCGTTGCGAGAAGGAAGATCTCCCTTTCGGGAAGGGAAAAGAGCGATTTTAAGAGGACATAGAGGCTTGCGTCATCGGTCGGTTCCGTGAGGAAGTTGACTAAGGAGCGGAGGCAATGAATCTCTGGTTCATTATAGAAACCGATTCCTTTCACCACAATATAAGGAATCGCCGCGGCGGTTAATGCCCTTTCATAAATATGGAGGTAGTTGCGGCGCCTGAGCAGTATGGCAAAATCCTTAAATTCCGCCTTCTTTACCTTCTCCTCCTTATCATAGATAATCTCCTCTCCCCAGAGGGTGAGAATTCTCTTGGCAATAATTGCCGCCTCTTTTTTTCTCCTCTCCTCAATCCTTGCCGGTCCCTCGGAGATTATCATTTCTACCTTACCGGTGGCTTCGTTCTTCCTCTTTCCGATAAACTCCGAATAGCGGGTGCGCCAGGCGGGTGCGGTTTCATCGCCGGTAAAAAGCCGGGAGAAGAAGTAATTGGTGAAGTGAATGATTGCGGGCAGACTACGGTAATTCTCCCGAATCTCTCTATATAAAAACTCATTTCCGAAAAAGGATTTTAGGCGCTCCCTCGCCCGAAGGAATATCTCCGACTGGGCATTACGGAATAGATAGATGGATTGTTTATCATCACCCACTAAGAAGATTGTCGGGCGAATATTTCTCTCCCGCTTTGCGCCGATACCACTCCGCCACTCCTCAGTTAATTTTTCAATCAGTGCCCACTGTAAAAAGGAGGTGTCCTGAAATTCATCAACTAAGATATGGTCGGTATGCTGGTCAAAGAGATAAAGGATATTCTCCCAACCCGGGAATGAGGTTAAGAGGTGATAGGCATAAATTTCTAAATCTTGGAAGTCAACTAGTCCTTTCTCCCTTTTCCTTTCCGTGTAGTCCTTTATAAAGTGCCGGGCAAATATGTCAAATATCTTCTTAAAATATTGGGCATAGAAATGTTTTGCTAGATGATAGTAATATTCGCCGATACTGAGATACCACTCCCTCTTCTTTTCGTCTCCCTTCACCCTTTTCACCTCTCCCCTTTGGTTCAAGAACTTCTCCCGATGGCGCGAAAGAGAGTTGAATGCCCTTGCTATCTCTTCCGGGGAAGAATCTTTTGGGAAGCAGGCAAGGTAATCTTCTCCGATAACCTCATAGCCATAAACCGAATTCAATCCTTCCAATAGCGCCTTCGGCAGGAGAAAGGTTTCTTCCTTCTCCTTTGCCCGGAGAACCGAAAGTCGCTCCTTGAAGAGAAGTGTTAAGAGTCTAAATAACTCCACCCATCCCAAAAAACCGCCAGAAGAGATGAGTTCAACGAGGGTTTTCTAATCAGAACTATCCCTTTCTTGGGCAATGCGCATCAAGGTATCATAAGAAGAGAGAATCCAAGCGATCTCATCTTCTACCGTCACATCCAAATTCAGAGATAGGGAGAGCCGCGGGGCGAAGGTTAAAAGGAGCGAGAGGCAGAAGGAATCAATTGTTGAGATGCGCACTTTCAAAATCTTCTCTTTCAACCTCGCTAAGGATTTTGGGTCTTCCTTGGCGAGGATGGCAAATATCCTCTCCTTCATCTCCGCAGCTGCCTTCTCGGTAAATGTGATGGTGAGAATTCGTTCTGGCGCCACTCCGCAACGGAGCAGATCGATATATCTCCTTGCTAACCGCTCCGTCTTACCCGAACCCGCTGGCGAAAGGACAATCTCGGAGAGGAGTTTTCCGTTGGCTAATGGTTTCTCTCTATCGTCCATCGTTTATTCCCGGTCTCCTTCATAATGGCGAGGGCATAAGAATTGCCATTCACAATAGCGACAGACCTTCTCTGGCACGGGCTTTGGGAGAAATCTCCCTTTTAGGAGAGTGTCAATCGTATCCTTAGCAAATTGAATTGCGTGATTCTCTGCCTCCGCCACCTCTAGTGGGGTTAAGGCAAGCCATTTCACCCTTCTCTCCCGTAAGGAGTATATCCCCAATCGGTTGATTGCCAACCCCTTCTCTTTCCAGAGATAAGAATAGAGCGGTAGTTGGAGATGGCTACCATTTAAAATATCCTTACGGGTAATATCGGTGCCGCCGGTCTTATAATCTAACAACGCATATCCGTTAGATCCTCTATCAATGCGGTCGATCTTACCGGAGACGAAAATCCCCAAAATTTTACCTCTCACCCTCTCCTCTGTTTTATAAGGAGAAAGCCCGGCCTCCCTTAATCTCCTCTCCTCACTGATAAAATCGCAAAGCAACTTATCAAAGATGCTCTTTGCTACATCCTGCCAGAAGGGAGGGAACCTCTTTTCCACGAGAGAACGGGTGAGAATATCCTCCACCCTTTTTGGAATCTCCTCTATTGGGAGTTCGCCTGCGGCATAAAGTCTCTCAAAGACCTGATGGACCAAATCTCCCCATTCCCTTGCTTCAATTTCAAATCTTTCTTCCTCGGCAATCTCCAAACCTAAGAGATTTTTTAGATAGAAGAGATAGGGACACCGCCGGGCAGACTCCAATTCTGTCACCGTAAGCCCGCGGGGGAGTCTTCTCTTTAATTTATTCTGAATCTCGGAATCGGTAGAGAAGTCTACCGGCTTTATAAAGGAAAGGGGTTCACCCTTTCCTTTTTGGCGGTCTCTCTCCTCTTCGGTAAAGATAATTGTGTCCGAAGGAGGTGGCAGGGCCTCTCCTTCTAAGAAGGGAGAAGGTAGGAAGAGTTGATTCCCCTCCTGTCGCGGATAAGAGAGAAAGGGTTCATTCCGCGGGGTGGCACAAACCCGAAAGAAATGGAGTTTCTGCCATCCCTGATGGCGCTCCAAATCTAAAAGCCCAATCTTCTTGCGCAACCAGTCCGGGAGAAATGGGTCGCGTGTTAAAGAAGAAGGTAGAGAAGATTCAATAAGTCCGCCAAAAAATATGTTCTCACAAGATAAACCCCTTGTCTCCATTAACCCTAAAACCCTCACCCCCCTCTCCTCCTTTTCCGGGAAGATGAGGGTATACTGGAGAGAACCCTCAATAAACATAACAAATTCTTGGAGAGAAGATTCCACATCTCCCAAATAACTCATCCTCTCAAGGAGCAAGAAGAATTCCTTCTTATCCTCAAGAAAGGCAGGCTCTCTCTCCTCTGCCAACCAACCCAACTCCTCCAAAACCAATTTTAACTCCCTTATGAAATAGAGAAGGCTACTCCTTTCCTTTCTTAAACGCATGGTCTCAGAGAGGAAGCGATTAATATCCCTCATCACTCTTCGGTGCTTGGCAACCTTTTCCTCTCCGAGATTGCGGAAGAGAGAGAGCCAACTCTCCCTGCCCTTGATAATCCCCGCCTTGCGGGCATAGAAGGCAATCATATGTTTCGTCTTCTCACTTATCCGGTGAAAGAAAGGGGAGGATAAACAGATAGTTGTTTCTATTCTCGGGTAGTCATCCCTTACCGCCCTTAAAAGCGAAATGACCGGGATTATAACCGGTGAGGCAGAAAGCGTCCGTTGCGGATAAAGAGTGAAAGGAATCTTATACTTTGTAAATACCCTTTCAATTATTGGCGCATAAAGTGAGAGGTCGGGAAAGGTGACAATCGTCTTTGATAGGGTCAACCTCCCTTCGGAAAAGGATTTCTTTATCCGTTTCGCAATTCCTTCAACCTCTTCCTCGCGGGATGGGAAGAGATGAGCCCTTCTGCCTTCGGTGCCGATTCTCTTCTTCTCGCCGAGGGTGATGATTTCCAAATCGCCTGGTAGCACTTGCAAAAGGAAATCATAAAACTCCTTCGGCAAGGAATAGACCTCTTCATTATTCGTGTCAAAATAGGCAAGTGCTAAGAGATTATCAAAAGAGAGGATGACTGCGGATAAGAAGGATTCTTCTAATTTTGTCAAGTCCATAAATCCGTCAATGATTAAGACCCCTTTCTGTTTCTCTCGCTTCCTTCGGAAGGCATTTGTTGCCTCTTTAAGCAAATCCTCGGAATCCAAAAGACCGCGCCGGACTAAATTCCTCTCATACTCCTCAATAATCTCAAATACCCAATCTAATTCCTCTCTCATTTCCGGGAGGTGAAGAAGATTTTCTTTTAATAACCTCTTTGTCTCCTCCCAGTTCTCAAAACATAGCGCCTGCTTAAGGTCCTTAATCAACTCTCCGATATGAGCATAATAACTTAAATAAAAAGACCTCTTCCTCTCATCGGTTCGCAAGCGTTGCGACCGTAAACTGGCGATAAAGACCGGCTTCAGGGCATCGGGCAAGAGAATCCGATTGCCAAAAGAGAAATATACCTCCTGTGCCAATTGCTTCAGGGTTAAGAAATGGGGAGGGATGAATGTCTTCTTACTGATAAGCCCGGTAAATATCTTCATTGCCTCCCTTGCCTTTCTTGGGGTTGGCGCAATATATAAAATATCCTCCTCCCGGCCACTGCCAAGAAGCGAAAGGGCATCAATAAATAATCTTGCGGTAACCTCCTCTTTCCCAAAAGGCACAAGATATAACCTTCTCACAATAAGATTATAAAGGGGCAAGAAGAAAAATCAAGTTCCTGCTGCGGAGAATGAAATATGGAGACCTATCACCGATTTTCTGTTGAACGATTTTTTGCTAATAATCGTCTCAAATCATATTG
>JBBIHO010000126.1:0-5649 GCA_037446935.1 Caldifarciminota bacterium
CAGCCGAATATGGCTATAATATGCTCATTTCTTGTGAAGGGGAAAGGGCAATACTCTTTACCAATGGTGATAATGATACATTTCCGCTCTGGTTTGTCCAGGAGACACCATCGGATGTGAATAATTATTCAACCCCATTTAAGCGGAATGTGGCGGTTGCCAATCTCTCTTTATTAAATACTACCTGGTATTGCAAGCAGTTGAAGAGATGGGGGGCACCGATCTCCTTTTCGGAGAAGAAGATTGAAGAACTGCCACAGGGACTATACGGAAAAGATGGTCGGCTTTACCTTCTGAAGGATTTCATCATTCGGGATTTATTAGCGACAAATGCGGGGATTAAATTAAATTGGCCCGACGATTATCTTCTCTCACCCCACGATTTCCGGCAGAAGGTGATGAAGAACTATAAGGAAGAGAGGGGGACAAAGATTTATTTTGCCTCAACCGTTTCCCGGGATAACCTCTACGATGTTGAACCGTGGCTTTTGACTTGTGGTTTGGTTAATTTGGTTGTTTCCGATTCCGGAGAGAATCAAATAGATGTTGAGAAGACCGAGAGGCTTTTGAATGAAGTCTACAAGATGAAGAGTATGTTGGATAAAAGGGTGATGAAAGATGAGAATACAAGAGGCCTTTTGATAAATTATGCGGCAAACTATCTGGCATTAGCACAGGAATATCAGAAGCGCGGTGAGATTGATAAGGCAATTGAGGTTATGGAGAAGGCGGTTGCCTTTGATTTGGATAAACAGCGGAAATCATTACTGTATTATAATCTAAGTTATTTTGCCCTAATGGGTCAAAAGTTATCCCTGGCAATTGCCTACTTAGATTCAATTGAAAAATTAGGGGTTAAGGATGTTGACATCTTAATCCGTAAGGGGATTGCTTTTCAATCCTTGGGCGAAATCCAGAAGGCGGAGAAGAGTTTTAAGGAGGCACTCCTTTTAGCCCCGAATCGTCCGGAACCGGTGCAGGCACTTTATACCCTTTACCTCCAAACCCTTGCGGATACACCAAAGGCAAAAGAGGTCTTATCAAACTGGCTGCGCCGGAATCCTGGTGATTCCATAGCCAAGAATATGCTAAAGAGATTAGGTGACTAAATTTATATTGACAAACAGAAATTTATTGCTATAATCCAAAGATATGAAGGTAGTATTGACAAAAGGTAATTTATGAGTATCTTGAAAGGTATGAGGTATGGTGGTATAAAAATAAAGAGGATAGCGGGGCATTTCTTGCCCGCCTTAGAAAAGAAGGAGGTCTTTTGAACGGCTTAATAAATAAGGAGGTAATATGCTAAGGAGCCGTCTATTTAGTATCATTATTTTGCTCTCTGTAATTCTACTCCTCAATTTCGCCTACGCCCAAGAGGAGAAATACGCTACCGGCAAAGGAAGTATGTTATTCTCCGGATCGCTTGACTTTAATATGCAGGTGAGCCCAAGTGACGGAATGACTCAAATAACCTTATCTCCCTCCCTTCTCTACTTCTTTATGAACGGATTAGGGGCTGGTCCTGATTTATCCCTTAAATATTTGAGCATCGGAGGAGAAAATATCACTGCGATCGGTGTCGGAGTCAAATTGGGCTATTACTTCAGCAAACCAGAGAGTAAATTATTTCCTTTTATCGGCGCCGGATTTAAATACATATCTGGGGATGGTTCATACTTTCAGATTAAAGGTGGACCTGGTGTTTGCCTCTTACTTGGAACCAATGGCGCAGTGCCTTTACAGGCTGGATACCAGATGGATATGATGGAAGGCACAACCGTCGGCAAAATCTTCCTGGAAGGCGGACTCGGTATCTTCCTCTTCTAATTCATCTTGGCAGATAAAAACTTGCATAGAGAACTACAAGAAGAGGGGCGGGAGTTTCCCACCCCTCTTCTTTTTTATCACCTCACTTCCCCACCAGACTCTTAATCGTTTTCATATTCATCAAATCTAATTTTGTATTATCACGCGGTGTCTCCATAATCCCCGGTAGGTGTTTCAATAAAGGATGGTTGACAATCAATCGGAAACCTTCTAAACCAATCTTCCCTTTGCCGATGTGCTCATGCCTATCTACCCTTGAGCCGAAGTCAGTTTT
Organism: Caldifarciminota bacterium; assembly: GCA_037446935.1. GTDB lineage: Bacteria > Hydrothermota > Tepidihabitantia > Tepidihabitantales > JBDRVQ01 > JBBIHO01. The sequence continues at coordinate 2,105 of JBBIHO010000126.1, forward strand.
GGAATCATTAAGGTGGAGGCAATAGAGCCTTTTTAGCCCAACAATTTTATCAAACTCCCGAAGGGTTCTATCTAAATCTTCTTGCGTTCTCAAATCATAGCCGGCTTCAAAGGCATGGGCGGTATCTAAGACAACACCAATCCTTTTTTTATCCTCTACCATATCAATAATAAAGCGCAATTGTTCAAATTTGTAGCCAACTTCACTTCCCATCCCAGCAGTATTTTCTAAGAGGAGGATAACCCTATTTTTTACCCTGCCGAATGCCTCATTTATCCCTTTTGCGACATTGGCGATTCCCTCCTCTTCGGTTGCCTTCATCCTCTTCCCCACATGCATAATTAAGAAGGGAACACCTAAAATCTCGCACCTTTCCAATTCGGCAATTAGGGAGGCGAGTGATTTTTTGAATAGGATTTTGGCATTGGTTGCTAAATTTGGCAGATAGGGCATATGGACAAATAGGGGATAGATGTCATTCTCTTTCATATCCTTCTTAAATCTTTCTACTTCTTGCAAATCTAATTTCCGGTATTCCCAGCCCCGGGGATTCCGGGAAAATAACTGAATTGTCTCGCATCCTCGCCTTTTCGCCTGTTCTAAGAGATGGGAAAACCCACCGCTGATTGAGAGATGAAATCCAAATCGCATAGTTAATATTAAGGAAAAAAGAGAAATGTGTCAATCCCTTTGTTAGATTTGCTATTGACGAATTAGGGAAATTGGGTAAAATAAGGGTTGGAGGAGATGATGATGTTAAGGATTGCTCTATTTTTATCCTTTATTCTCGTTTTATTTTGTGGTCCAAAGAAGATAGAAAATGTAGAGAAGGTTCCGAAGGAAGCGGCCCCGACGACCGAAGAGCCCGGGATTACTCCCTCAAAAGCAACGGCAACAGCAAAAAGGATATTTCTCTTAATCACAGTTAAGGATTACGGCAAGATAAAGATTGAACTCTTCCCATCAATTGCTCCGAAAAATACCGCCAATATCGTGAAATTGTCAAAGGAGGGATATTATAATGGCTTAACATTTCATCGGGTAGTTCCTGGTTTCGTAATTCAGGGCGGCGACCCAAAAGGAGACGGAACCGGTGGTCCGGGCTATGAGGTAGATGCTGAGATAAGTAAGTTGAGACATAAAAGGGGAACCGTGGCAATGGCGAGACGCGGGGATGAGGTGAATCCGGAAAGGAAGTCAAGCGGTAGCCAATTCTATATCTGCCTTAATGAACTGCCGCAACTGGATGATAAATATACAATAATTGGTGAGGTGGTAGAAGGGATGGCGGTCGTTGATCGAATTGCTACGGTTGAGAGGGATCTGCGAGATAAGCCGCTAAAACCGGTGGTGATGGAGAAGGTGGAGGTGGTGGAGGAATAAGAGCGGAGCTCATTCAATTCCTATCTTCATTGGTGAGGGAGAAGCGGAGGAAATTAAAATGGCAGTCGGCAGATTTCAAGTTATGGCAGTTTTACAGGCTGCTCGGGCTTATGTCTTAGGAATGAGAATTGAGGAAGCGAAGTCCTGGGGGTTGAATCGGGCGATTTTCTATGCATCAGCAAAAAGGGGGTTTATTAAACCAAAGGCCCGGGTGGCGAAATTACCAAGATTTAAGAACCTGGGTGGAGTGGATCGGGAGGCAGTCAGAGGGTCATACGGAGTTCACAATCTTGGTGATGAGATGGCATATGCGGTAAAGGTAAAAGGTAAGATACTTTTCACGATTGGCGGAGAGATACAAAGACCTGAGGATTTTGACCGGCAGGTCGGAAACCGGTTTGGTAAGGGTTTCAAAAAGGTATGGGCAGAAGCGGTGAAGATCTGTCAGGAGTCTGATAAAAGGGTCCTCCTTTCGCAGAGGGATTTTTACGAAACCCTGTATAAGCCGCGAAGGGATGAATTGATAATGAAGTGGTCAGAGGGTTAATGTCAATCTTTCTATTTGGCTTCATAAGCACGATAATTGTCAGCCTCCTTTCACTAATTGGAATATTTTTTATTCTGATAAAAGAGAAGACACTCGTCTCTTTACTTTCCTATCTCATCGCCTTTGCCGGCGGTGTTCTCTTTTCCGTTTCTTTCCTTCATCTTCTGCCGGAGGCGATAGAGACCTTAATCCCACTGGTCGTCTTTCTCTTCTTCACTTTTGGCTTCATAGTATTTTATATCTTAGAGAGATTTTTGCTCTGGCACCACTGCCACAAAAAGGAATGCCCAACCCATCCCTTCACCTATCTCACTCTCTATGGAGACGGTCTGCACAATTTTGTTGATGGTGTGATAATTGCCGGTGGTTATCTTTCGGGAATCACCTCGGGCATCTTAGTCACGATGGCAACTATCGCTCACGAATTGCCGCAGGAGATAGGTGACTTCTCACTCTTGCTCTACGGTGGGTTCACCAAAAGGAAGGCTCTCTTTTATAACTTTTTGTCGGCATTTACCGCGGTAATTGGTTATCTTTTTGGCTTCTTACTTTTCAGCCGATTGTCTTCGGTTCTGCCCTACCTATTAGCGATTGCCGCCGGTAACTTCACCTATATTGCCACCTCGGATATTATTCCGGAACTGCACAAGGAGGTGGATACAAAGAAATCTCTTATCTCCTTTTTCTTTTTTGTCGCAGGTTTTCTGATTATCGTTTTGATGGTGCAGATATTCCACCCAACCCATTAGACTTTGGCAATAAGGGAGGCCAAATCTTTGAAGCAGGCGAGATTGATACCGCTCTTCTTCCTCATCGTTCTACTCTTCACTTATCTCTCCTTTCATACCATAAGGAGAGTTGACCTTTCAAAGATAATTGAGGTTCGGGAAAGGATTCTTGAATATCAACTCCTTTCGCCACTCATCTTCTTATTTTCCCAGATTATCCAAATCCTTTTTCCGGTAATTCCGGGCAGTCTTTTGAATATTGCTGGTGGATATATATTCGGAATATTGACGGGTAGTATTTTGAGCCTTTTGGGTGTCCTCTTTGGTTCTTTCTTAGTCTTTATAATTAGCCGGTATTTAGGCCGGCGGATATTAAACCTCTTTGTCAAAGAAGAAAATATTAGAAGATACGACACCAAGATAAAGGGAATTGGTCCATTTATCTTCTTTCTTCTCTTTCTGCTTCCAAATCCTTTAGGTGATGTTGTTTTTTATCTCTATGGTTTAACCACCCTCCCCTTCTCTTTCTTTCTACCCGCTGTTTTAGTTGGTCGCACGCCCGGGATAATATTTTCTTGCTATTTAGGAGCAAAGGCACTCACATTCGTGCAAGGCACGGGCGTTGCCGGCTCTCTTTGGGAGTGGCTGACATTCGGGATCGTCCTCTCACTTCTCGTCATATTATTTTACTCATTGAAAGAGAAGGTCCTTGAATGGAAGATATTCCATCTTAAAAACGATGCCGGTATTCCCTTGGAGCGGGGCGAGTGACAAATCCTGAAAGAAGTTCCGATAATCACACTCCCCAAGATTAACTCCCTTTTGCCGTTCACCTGTGCGGGAGCGAAGCGACCGACTCTAAAACCTTCCTGATTAGAGAGAGGAGG
>JBBIHO010000127.1:0-2278 GCA_037446935.1 Caldifarciminota bacterium
TTCTCCGGCTGAAATGCCAGACAGAGTAACCCCTTTCCATCTCTAATAACCCCAGACCTCCTGGAGATAGACCCGCCGCCGACAATCCGGGCATAAGACCCTTAAATGTCCGGAACGGTAGGCAAGCGGCCTAATCTCCCCTTCTTTTAATAATCCAATCTCTCTCTGATAGGTCAAAAATAGATTCGGATTTTGATAGGCAGACTCCCCTGCCCTTTTATATAACCATAACAAATGGTCCTTACAGCCAACAATCTCACCACACAATTCACAAACGACCAATTCCTTTTCTATATAATTCTCATAGCCATCCTTTGTCAGACTTGATAGTTCAAAATCTGGGGTATGCCTTATTCCTTCTTGGGTGATACAGTATCTGACGCACTGTCCACAATAGATACATTTCTCTTGATAATGGATTACCTTTCTCACCTTTCTTTCCTTGTCATCAAAAATTGCCCTTGCCTTTGATGGGCAGACCTCAACACAGGCACCGCAACCAACGCATCCCTCTTCATTAAATACGATTCTACCCCGAAAATTGGAAATGACCTTTGCCGGTTCTTTTGGAAACTTAATTGTATAAGGACCTTTGACAATTGCCTTGACTGCTTCGCCCAATTCTCTTAATTTAGGTTTTCTCATCTCCTTAAATCCGCCTCCATATATTCAATCGGTGTTACCTTATCAAGTCTTTGTAAAATCGGATTAACTTTGAAACCGAGAATTTCCAGTGCTGTGTAACCGATAAACCCTCGCTCATCGTCTCCGATAGTTATCGGCAATGGTCGCTTTATGCCATCCACCTCAATTTCGATTATATCAAATCTTCTTTTCCCTCTCCGGCCATCTGCCAATTCAACCTCTATCTCCTTTCGTCCTTCTATCCCTAATTCTTTTGCCACCGAGAGCGGCAACTTAGTAAATGTTGCACCGGTATCAACCATTAAATCCAATTCCTTCATCCCGGTATTCCCATAAATTTTAATTTTGCTAATGACCATTCCCATCTCTACTCCTTACTCTCTACTCTCCGCTTCACTGGGAACTTCTTCCTTTTCAATCTGTGGACTGCCTTTCTTCTCCTCACCCAACTTATCAATTATGCTCCCCTTCCATAGTTTTATACCAAAATATAAGGAACCTCTTGAAAGGGCATGGGCAGCAACCGGCATTGTAAATAAGACAAAGAGGGCACAAATTAATGCCTTTATGCCAATTGCCGAAAAACCAGTAATTAAGAAGATACCAAGCATAATACCACAGGTTCCCAATGTTACGCACTTTGTTGCCGCTTGCATCCGATTGTATAAATCAGGGAAACGAATCAGTCCCAAACAGCCTAATAGATTAAATAAAACCCCGGTGACAATTATTATCCAGCCCAATGTCTCAATCATCCAAACTCCTATTTTCTAAGAACTTTGCCAGCGCCAGTGTGCCAACAAAGGCTAATATCGCAATCGTGATTGAAAGGTCTAAAAGATAAGAAAGTCGCAGTCGGAAGCCAACCAGGGCAGTTATCCCGCAAAACAAAATAGACATTATATCCACCGCAATCACCCTATCCGATATTGAAGGACCGCTAAGTGCCCGATAAAGGGAAAAGAAGGCACCCAAAGATAAAAAGATAATCAGTATTTCCATAATTATTCAAATATCCTTTTTAAGTATTTCTCAAACTTCTGCGCTATTTCGCAAGACGCCCGCTCTAAATCCTTCTCTTTCACATCAATCCAGTGGATGTAGAGATATTCGCCATCAATCTCAACACTCATCGTGCCTGGGGTCAGGGTTATTGAGTTGGCTAAAAAGGTGCGGGCGATATCCGACTTTAATTCGGTCCTTATCTTCACTATCCCTGGGTTTATTGGCCGCTCCGGATGTAAAACCCGGAAGGCAACATCCAGATTTGCCTTTAGACACTCCCAGGCAAAAAAGGGAATATAGGCAATAAGCCAGAACCAGCGTCTTAAATCTAAGAAGCGTCTTGCTTCATACTCAAAATAGACACTGAATAGGAGAACGGTAAGTAACGAATTCGCTATTCCGGCCGCTATCTCCGCGAAATCAAAAGTTCCAACCAGTAGAAGATAGAGCAAGAAGGCGAAGGTGAAATATAATAATCTCCTATTCATAAGATAAATTTTGCATAATTTATACCCCGCAGTATCACTTCTGCGGCTGGTCCGACTATCACATCGCAAACCCAGTTGAAAGATACGCCTAAGATGAATAGCAAAAGGAGGAGCGAAATCATCGCAATATTCATCGTCGC
>JBBIHO010000127.1:2314-5624 GCA_037446935.1 Caldifarciminota bacterium
GGGATAAACAAATCCCTCTTTTTTAATAAAAACCGTATTTATTATCCGCAAAAGATACGCCAGGGTTAACCCGGAAAGTCCAACGATGATAATTGCTAAGGGGACGCCATAAGGCAAGTTGAGCGCCCCTAATAGGAGAAACAATTTTGGTGGAAATCCCAAAAAAGGCGGGATACCGGAGAGGGAAATAGAAGATAAAGTAGTTATCCAGCCCAAACTGCCGAAGTTTATCTTCTCCTCTTTTAATCTCTCTATATCCCGCAACCCACTAATATGTTCAATCGCCCCTGAGGTTAGGAATAATAGACCCTTGGTCAAACTATGAGAGAATATGGTAAGGAACGCACCAATGAAGCCGTAGAGATTTCCGATTCCCAAGCCAACAAATATAAAACCGGTCTGATTAATTGAAGAATAGGCTAACAGTCTCTTATAATCCCTCTGTCTCAGGGCAATCAAACCACCGGCGATGATTGATAAAATCCCGAAAAGGATGAGAAGATTAAAGAAGACTGGTGCCGATTCTCGGGTTAAGCCGAAGACATTAAAAATCAAACGGCTCATCGCATAAATCCCTAAAACCTTAGAAAAGACACCAGAGAGCATAGCGGAAACCGGAGCCGGGGCAGCTGGATAGGCATCCGGTAGCCAGAAATGGAAGAGGAAGATTCCCGACTTCACAAAGAAACCAAAAAGGAAAAGGGAGAGAACGAACCAGAAAAATGGTGTCTTGTTAAATGTCTGAATGGTATTTGCCAAATCTGCCATATTCAAAGTCCCAGTTTTGCCATAAAGCAAGGCAATCGCCAATAATAAGGTTAAACCACCAATCTCCCCCAAAACCATATATTTGAAACTTGCCTCCAATTCTTCCGCCTCGGTTCCATAGGCAACTAAGGTATAAGAGGTGATTGAGGAAATCTCAAAGAAGACAAAGAGATTAAATAAATCACCGGTTATGGCAATTCCATTCAGGCCAGCCAAGAGAAGCATTGAGAGGGTATAAAATTTCCAGAGTGCCGTGTAACGCCTTATATACTCAACAGAGAAAAGGAGGGTAAAGAGGAAGAGGAGATTAACACAAAGAACGATGAATGCCGAAAAGAAATCGTAAGTGAGAATTATGCCCAGCGGCGCCCGCCAATTCCCAATTGAATAGACGATAACCTCGTATGCGGGAATGATAATGATTCCATAAATTGAAAGACTTAAAAGGCAGGCCGAAATTAAGTTGGCAATGAGTGTCCCCGCATCCTCCCAGATTTTGCTTAATAGGGGAATTAAAAAGGCACCCAGAAGCGGCAAGGCAACAAAAAGGGGTAGGCTCATCCTTTTAATCTCCGAATCTTACTAACATCAAAAGTCTGATACTTCTCATATACCCTTAGGGCAATCGCCAGAAGGAGGGCGGTCGTTCCTAAACCGATAACAATTGCGGTGAGAACCAATGCCTGGGGAATTGGGTCAACGAAGAGACGGGATGCCTCCGGAAATGGAACCTTCGTAAAGATGGGAGGGATGCCACCATTTTTATAGCCAATTAAAGCAAAGAGGCAGTTCACCGCATACTCCATAAGACAGAAGCCAATCGCTATCTTAATGATATTCCGTTTTGCCACCATCGCATAAAGCCCAACTAAAAATAAGAGCACCGGGAGGATAAAAGGTATCATTCCTTCATAATATATTTGGTTGCTGCCAGTGCCAAAAATATGGCAAAGAGACCAGCCCCAACCTTTATGCCAATTGCAATATTACAAACCGGTATGATACCCGAAGAGAGAAGTGCCAAGGGCTTTCCCTTGGGTAGGAAGTTGAAAAAGAACCAATAGCCCAAAAATAGACCAAAGAGGGCGGTAAAGAGAAAGAGAAGTCCGCCGATACTCTCAAAGATTGAAGAATAGGTATAGCCTAATCTCTCCCTCAACTCTTCACTGCCGAAAGCAAGAATCAGAAGAATGAAAGAGGCAGCAATTATCACACCACCGGCAAAACCGCCACCAGGTGTCAAATGGCCATGAAGGACAATATAAACCCCAAATAGAAATACATATCCCGCAATTAAACGCGTAATCACCTTCACAATCAATGTCATCCCTTTCATCTTTTCCCAATCCTTCTTAATATTGTCAATACCCCAATCACCGAAGTGAAGAGGACGGTTGCCTCACCTAAGGTATCATAGCCCCGATAGTCTAAGATGACAGCAGCAACGACATTTGCTGCCCGCACCTCCGCAATCGCCCTCTTTATATATTCGTTGCCAACCTTCATTACCGGATTCCCGAAGACCGGAAATTCCCTTAATGCCGAAACGAAAAAGACCATAAAGAGGATAGCAAATAAAATAAAGGTAACCGTGGGGAAGACCGCGGGTGGCGATTCTAATGTCTCATCAATATGCGTGCTTCTCAAAAGAACTGCGGTAAAGATAACCACCGTCAGGATTTCAACCACAATCTGCACAATTGCTAAATCGGGTGCTCCGACCAGGATAAAGATTATCGCCAAGGAAAAACCAACCACCCCCATCGCAATCGCACTTGCCAATAAATCCTTTATCGCAACTGACACTATCCCGGCTCCAAACATCACCACTAATAGTATATAAAGTTCAATCATAGACGCAGGAGGAGTAAAATTAAAAAGAAGATGAGAAAGATTATCCCGATATAATTTGCAAGACTCCCGTCTTGCAACTCTCTTAACCATCTTCCTAAAATTAGCAACAGATTCATTGCCCCATTATAACAAAAATTTATAAATCGGTCAAGTACATCGCGCAGGATGCTACTCGTAATATAAAAAATTCCTCGGAGATAATTGTAAATATCAAATGCCCCTCCTTCACCGAAGGCATATATATCACCTAAAAGCGGAACCTTTTTTATATCGGAATAAAAATGAATTCCCGTATATCTTCCCTCCTCCAATCCTAACTCCTCGCCCCCGACAAAAACCTGTTTGTAGGATGGCTTTTTAACCTTGCCGAAAGAATAGATGAGGAATCCAATCCCAATTCCAATGATGATCAAAATCGCTGCCAAACCGGGCTGGAAGAAACCAACCTCCTCAATCTTCAAAGCCAGCGAAGGATAGATTAAATTTCGTAAGGGGATGTGATAAGCAAAGACACCAAAGAGAATACAGAGAATTGCTAGAACAATTTGCGGGAACCACATTGAAAATCCAACCTCTCTCACCTTCTCAAAGTTCTTTGGCCTTTCCCCTAAGAATAAAGAGTAAGTCAATTTTGCAAAAGAGGCTAAGGTCAAAACACTTCCCAACATCGCCCCGATCAAAAGGAGCG
>JBBIHO010000128.1:0-5614 GCA_037446935.1 Caldifarciminota bacterium
AGACGAGTTCAGTCTTCGTTAATGTGCGAGATGTTGGGGTAATCTCCCTTGTCTCCCCGCGTCTGGTCGTTGATTCCGGGGCAAGGGTATTGCCCTCCTGCACAGTCTATAATTACGGGAATATACCTGTTAACTATTCCTGCCGGATGAAGATTGGTAATTTCTATAACGAAACGACCTATGTCTCTAACCATAATCCAGGTGAGAAGATATACATTACATTCCCGGAATGGCACGCCCAGCAAAGAGGAACCTGGGCAGTCTCCTGCTCAACCGAACTTGCCGGTGATTTAAACCCGGCTAATGACAAGCAACAGAGAACAGTAAGCATCTTGGTTCAGGATGTTGGTGTAATTGCCATTCCCCTTCCGGATACGATTGATGGCACCTTAACACCGGTTTGCTCCGTCTTTAACTTTGGAACCGCCACTGTTATCTACCATCTCCGCTGTCGGATAATTGGCTTTCCTTATGACTGGCGCTGGTTAGTGAATGGTCATCCGCCAGGAGTTCCCCTCTTCATCAGTCTGCCATCGGTTATCTTACCCCCGGGAAGCTACGAGGTGCGATGTTCAACCGAACTTGCCGGTGATATGAATTCAGGGAATGACCTCCGAACGAAATCAATCTATGTGCGGGGAGTTTATCTCAAAGATGACATCATAAACAAACCTCCATTTGACCGACCCTTCCTCAAAATTTCTCCCAATCCTTCTCTCTCCTCAACCGTCATCTCCTATAATCTCACCTCAGGGATGCCTGGCACAATAGAGATTTACAATGCCGGTGGCGAATTGGTGAAATCATTTACCCTCTCTCTCCCTTCGGGAGATATCATCTGGGATGGCGCGGACGCCAGAGGCAGAAAACTCCCCCGTGGCATTTACTTCTATCGCCTAATTACCCCTAACTTCAAAACAACGGTCAAGGCAGTGAAGTTAGAATAAGAAATTAGGGGAGGGGCTAACCTGCCCCTCCCCTAATTCTAATAAGATTAATTTTGCCTTTATCTTAATAGTTAATATAAGTAATTGAAAGTGAATAACTTATAAATATGGAGATATATTCTTACAATGTTTCTTGTAATAGGTAATAAAAATTTTTATAAATACTTGATTTTGCGAGGCTTAAAGTGGTAATGTCATTACCAAAATTACCACTCCATTTTTTCCTTTAAGTCTTTCATTGGACTGAACTTATAAGATTTTTCCTTGAAGATAGGAGTGCGTTCCCTCTATGCCTTACTATACCCCTTACTCAACCACTCTCTCTATCCCTTTCTCTATCTCTTCCTTTACCACTTTCTCTATCCCTCCCTGATAACCTCCCTCAGGCACTCCCTCTACCTCTTCCTCTGTCTCTTTCTGGGTCTCTTACACTACGTCTTGCTTATCGGCATTGACATTCGTCTCTCAAATTAACTCTCACAAATCCTTATCATCCGGCTCGGGGTAAGAATGATATCAACTCTGATATCGTGCGGTTCGGAAAGAAAAGAGATGTCCTCTAAGACTTGACAGTCGTGAACGATTACCAAGACCTTCGCATTATCTTTCAATAATCCCATCTCCTTTAATTCCTCATATTCTTTGTCCCCGTAACCGGTGCCTTTTCCCAATCTATTCCCTTTCAAATCAACTGCTACTGCCCCTTGAATGAATAGGCTAACCGGTGTTTTTGGCTCTTTTCCGTATCTATAAAATCCACTTATTGTAATTGCCTTATCGGGGAGTTCTTTGCCCCTTATCTCTTTATAACCCACCTTATGCGGCAGGGCAACGAGAAGTGTCTTTCCCTCTTTTAGGATAATCCTTCTTGCCTCGGAAAGAGAAGAATCCGGTGCGGTAAAACAAGCCTCTGCCTTCTTAAACTCATCTAATTCATAAAGCCTTCTTGATGCGAACTCCTTCCCGATAAAATTGGGAATCCGATTATAACAGGGACGGGGGAAGGAGACGAGATTCCTCTCCTCCATAAAATCCCAGATTCTTCTCCGTATCACATCCTTATCTCTCATATCTCATAACCTTCCGAAAGGAGATGGATATTACCAATCCGAGCGTTAAGAATCCCATATTCCCTGGCAATCGCTAATGCCCTATTTGCGTGGGAACGGGGGGTTGTGGGCATATCCGCGAAATAGAAATGGGGGGCAAAGGCTAAGAGTGCCCAGGGAATTCTTTTATCCAAACCAGAGAGAAATTTTGCCATCAGCCGGAGTTCCTTTTCATCAATATAACCAGGAACCAAAAGGGTTGCAACGACGAGTGGCGGTGGAGTCTCCCTTTGGGAGAAGAACTGAGAACAGAACTCAATATTGGCTAATGTCCGCTTATTATCCGTCCCACAAAGGGCAAAGGCAAGTGGGCGAGAGAATGCCTTCAAGTCAATCTTCAAGACTCCCCCAGAGAGAAGCGATAATTCCATCATCCTTTTTATGTATCCCAATGCCTGTGAACCATTCGTCTCCCAGCAGATGCGAAAGATGCGATTGATTGTGGAAAGAATCCTTTCGGAGAGTGAGAGGGCAAATAAGATATTGGGCGTTGGGTCGCCACCAAAATAACAGATGCAGGAGGTCTTCTCATCAATCGCTTCTAAAATCTCATCTGGTTGCCAAGAGACCCCCTTCTTTCTTCTAAAATGCCAGTTCTGGCAGAATAGACAGTTGGAGGTGCAGTGGTGAAAGAAGACCGCCAGATTCTTATAGCCATATTCCGGACCGCTCTTATAGGCATATTTCGGAAATCCGGCACCGGTGCCACCCGGACAGACCCAATCCGCAACGCAGTTTGTCGGCAGGGAATCAAAATACCAGTCAAGAAAACCAGTCGCTTCGTATCTTTCCAATTTACCTCCCAGATTAGCGACCAAACCACAATACCCCTTCCCACCTCTTCCGATTCGGCAGTCATTGACACACTGCCCGCATTTAACTCCATCTTCGTCTTGGGGAGGTCTCACCGGCAGATCATATTCAACCCTTGTCTTTCCGTGCCGTTCTAAAATCTCCTCTCTTAAACTGTCAAACCTCTCTTCTATACAATCCTTGCATAAAGAGAGATATTTTGCAATCCTCCTCTCAACCCGACCGCAGATTTTACATCTCCCCATCGCAACCTTCCGCCTTTACCGTGGAAAGTGAAAAAGCCTCACTCTAATACAGCAATGCGTATAAGAGAATATTTGTCCCCATCCGAAATGCCGCCTCTCGCTTCTCTTCTGGGTCATTATGGGCGGATGTCCAGCCATCGCTGATATTTGAATTCCAGGTATAAAAGACACAAAGCCGACCCTGATGAAATATCCCAAATCCCTTTGGTGGTCCTTCGTAGTGTTCGTGAATCTTCACAAGCCCATTTGGGAATTTATAATAGATATTATACAATGGATGGTCAAAAGGAATCTCAACCAGTTCCGAATTGGGAAAGACCTTCTTCATCTCCCGGCGAAATGATTCGTCCATACCGTAATCATCATCCGCATAGAGAAAACCACCGGCGGTAAAATACTCCCGCAATCTCAATACCTCCTCCTCAGAAAAGGAAATGTTGCCGTGGCCGGTTAAAAAGAGGAATGGATAACTGTAGAGATTACTCTCAAGGACCGATACTGTTGCCTGCTCCAAATTGACTTGTAAACTGGTTCGGCGATTTATCTCCTTTGCTAAATTGGGAATCGCATCCGGGTCATTATACCAATCACCACCACCTTCATACGCGAGCCGGGCAATCGTTATCGCTGCGGAGATTTCGCCAACAAACACCAATAAAAAAAGGGGATGACTTATTTTAAGTAAAAGAGACCGCATCTCAATAAATATGAAGTTCCACAATATCCTTATCTTTTAAGATATGGCATCTCTCTACCCTCTGTCCGTTATATTCCTTTCCTGACCAGAGTCGGGCGTATTTCAGATTCCGGGCAAAGTCCTTATGGAGATGATATGCCGCATCTGAAACCTTTGAACCGACTTTTAAGATAATGGGCTCAGTTAAATCGGGTGGTTTTCCTGGTGGTTTAGTATAAACCCGGATAACCGACAAGCTTTGAAATATTAAATCTTTCAGTTCTTCCAATCCTAATCCCTGCTCGGTAGAGATTGGGATAATAGAGATATCTATCTCCTTCAATATTTTGAGTCTCTCTTCCGCACCTATCACATCTATCTTATTGCCGACAATAAGTGTTTTTTTATAGGTCCAACCTTCTTCAAGAGGCGCCTCTTTTTTAACAATCTCTAACCTCCCCTTTTTTAAGATGGATAACCCTTTTTCGTAATCCGCCAGAATATCATCCGAAGCGAGGTCTAAAAGATAGATAAGAGAATCTGCAGAACGTAGGATATGAAAGAACCAGGGTTCTGGATTATCGGTTAAAGGCGGGGTATCAATCATTTGAATCTGAATATCTTCATAAGCCATCATCCCCTCACAAGGGATGACTGTCGTATATGGATAAGGCGCCACCTCGGTATTTGCCCTAGTGAGTAATTTTACCAGTGCCGACTTTCCGACATTGGGAAAACCGAAGACCGCAACCTGCCCCGCTCCCTTTTTTTCAAAGTGATACCAGACCGCCCTTTTTACTGACGGTCTTTTCCTTAACTCCTTTTGGATTTTTGAGAGTTTTCTCTTTATCTCCTTCTGGAGTTTTTCGGTTCCCTTATGTTTCGGAACAGTTGCCAGCATCTCCTTCAATGCTAACAACTTCTCCTCATTCGTCTTTGCCAGGCGGAATTTCTCCTCCGCGGCTAAGTATTGGGGCGTAAGATTTGCCGGCATAAGTATTTATACCAAGATTTTCTTTTCCTGTCAACATATCCCCTTGACCAATCAAGAAAAATCGGATAGATTTCAGAATGCGACGCATTTATCTCCTTATCCTCTTTCTCCTCCTCGCCTTATTTCTCGCACTTCAGTTATGGAGAGTGGCGAGGATGATAAAGGAGCGTTCGCAATTGATGAAGAAATTAGAGACCCCACAAAGAGAAGCGACCGTTCACATCGTGCGGGAGCGAGCGACCGATACAATCTCTTTTGTCTTAAAAAGGAATGAAACGATTGACCATCTCCTAAATAGAATCCCCCAACTGAACAATCACCAGAAGCAGAGCATCCTTACCGCCTTTGCTTCTGCTGGTCTTGCCTTCCGAACCTTACAGGAAGGCGAAAGCCTCTTCCTTTATCTCCAAAAAGAAAGGACCGGAAAAGAGGTAATTATCGCCATTGATTATCGCAAAGATTTTGAAAATACCTACCGGCTATTATTTAACCCCTCATCAATCGCCTGCGGGATGGTTTACCGCTCAAGGAAGATAAACTATCAAATCATCCGGGGGCGAATCGCCTCCTCCCTTTATGAGACCATCCTCACCCTTAGGGAAAAGCCGGAACTCGCGGTAAACTTTGCCGAAATCTTAGAATGGGACATTGACTTCTGGACCGAGACCAAAACCGGCGACTCCTTCCTCATTCTTACGGAAAAACATTATGCGGATGAGAAATTTGTCCGCTACGGCAAAATATTACTTGCGATTTATAAGGGAGAGATTGGAAATTTTTACGGAATTTACTTCCAGGGAGATTATTATAACCTACAGGGAAAATCCTTG
>JBBIHO010000129.1:0-5593 GCA_037446935.1 Caldifarciminota bacterium
AATCGCGGATCAGCATGCCGCGGTGAATACGTTCCCGGGCCTTGTACACACCGCCTGTCAAGCCATGGGAGTCCGCAATGCCCAAAGTCTCCTTCGGGAGCCCAAGGCAGGGCGGATGACCGGGGCTAAGTCATAACAAGGTAGCCGTACGGGAACGTGCGGCTGGATCACCTCCTTTTATAATCTTCCAAAAGATTAGATTTTGCCTGGGCACGCATCCTTTTTCTTTTTTAAGCAATTTGTAATATTTTATCAATTTCCCATCCTGAAATAAATCCTGCTTTGTTTCACGTGAAACATTTAATCCATTAAAAATTTGAATCTTATTGGTAATGGAACATATATCTTAAATATCAATAAAGAATTTAAGCCATATCTTCGCTTCCCTCCTTTAAGGATGTTGACATTTTGCCCAATTTATCTTTTAATCTAAGTCTAAAAGGAAACTATTCAATATATTTAAGGGAAAGAGGGTTTAATTGTGGAAAGAAATTGTGGAAAAATTAAGTTTTTGAAACCCAAAGGGTTATACTATTGGAAAATGTGGATAACCCTGTGGATAATTCCGCCGGTTTGACGGGTAAAATAAAAGGATTCGGTAAAAGATGTTAGATAAAAGAGATTTGTGGCAGAAGACCTTAGAATATGTTAAGGCAAATATTCCAGAGGATGCCTTTAATACATGGATAATCCCAATAAAACCACTCACCCTTTCTAATGGGAAGATGGTCTTAGAGGTTCCAAATATATTCTTTGTTGAGTGGTTAGAGGAATATTACCGACCAATAATTACCGAGGGGTTAAAATTAAGTGGTGGAACTGGGATTGAGATTATATTTCAACCCAAAAAATTAGATAAATTGGATGGAGGTGATAATTGTAAGGAAGAGAGAAAATTACTACCTCTTAAAGAAGAGAAGGTAATAATTAAAAAATCATTTTTCTTAATCCCTAAATACACATTTGAAAACTTTGTTGTTGGAGAGGCTAACCGATTTGCCTATGCAGCAGCAAGGAGAGTAGCAGAAGACCAAGCTGCCTTCAACCCTCTCTTTATCTATGGCGGCGTCGGATTGGGAAAGACCCATCTCTTACACGCAATTGGCAATTACCGGAAGAGTAAAAACCAAAACTCAACAGTATATTTCACTTCTTGCGAGAATTTCTTTATTGAATTCATCCAGGCAATCCAAGAAAATAAGACAATTCAATTCAAAAACAAATACCGGGGGGTAGAATTACTATTACTTGACGATATACATTACTTAGTAGGAAAGGAGAGATTGCAAGAAGAGGTCTTCCATACCTTTAATTACCTGCATAGTTTAGGTAAACAGATTGTCTTCACCTCGGATAGACCGCCAAAGGAAATCCCAACATTAGAAGAGAGATTATCTTCCCGTCTCGGTTCTGGGCTCGTCTGCGATATTGGTCCACCAGACTTAGAGACGAGAATTGCCATATTAAAAAAGAAGGCAGAGCAAGAGAACTGTTCATTTTCGCCTGAAATATACTACTTCATTGCGGAAAGAATAAAGACAAATATAAGGGATTTAGAGTCGGCACTAATCAGACTGATTGCCTACCGTTCGATATTTGGCAACAACCTAACATTAAAATCAGCCGAAGAGGTATTAAAAGACCTCTTACCGCCAAAGGAAGAATTTAAGGGAGAGGAGATAATTCAGGAGATATTGAATGAATTTTCCGTTTCTAAAAAGGAACTATTCTCACAAATCAGGACAAAAAGGGTTGCCTTGGCAAGACAGGTAGCGATGTATCTGTTTCGGAAACTATTATGCCTGCCATTAAAAGAGATTGGGGCAATCTTTGGCGGCAAAGACCATACAACCGTCATCCACGCCTGTGAGAAGATAGAGGAATTGATAAAAGATAATTCCGGAATCGGTCAGAGGATTGAGCGGATTATCAGCCGGGTAAAGAGCCGATGAATCCCATTCCAAATATTAAATCATTGATTTTACAAGGCTTATGAGATTTTTGGGTTGGCAAAAATTCCCTCTTGATAAAGTGGGAAATTTTATTATCTATATAATGTATGGGAGGAAAATCGAATAACTAAAGCACTTGTGACTAACAACGCGGCGACGCATGAATGGTTGCGGTCTATTTTCAACTGCAAGAAAACTGTTGAAAAATATATCGGACCTATGCCAGAACCGATGGAATTAGAGCAGGTGATATTTTCTGAGACCATTGAAACGAATCTCTGCCGAAAAATTATTAAATGCACCCAAGGGGGTGGTGCTATAAATGTTGAGATTCAAATTACGGTCAATTACCCGACAAAAACCGCAGAAGTTTGGTTTCGTGTTAATGGCTCCGATGAAGTTCAAATCACAGAGTCCGTTATCCAAAATGGGTTTCGTTTGTCCACTCATTATGTTCACCACGATGCATATGATGTAGTAGTTGAGGTTACTTATGCCCCGGAGGAGGAAAGTAATATTCCTAATGACCTCACACTCTTCCACGCTTCTATAAACACCCAAGGGAAAACAATAAAGGGATCGTTTAATAGAAGTGATCTATATCCGGAGATTTTTGATCGGATAAGGAAAGAAATTACTCCACCTTCTGCTTCTCTTACTAATCTTCTTACCAAGGCTTTTAACCCATCAGTAATTGGAACCACCAGAGGGGCGTATGGAGGCGTTTTAATTCCCCCTGCTGAACCTGATAGAACACCGGGATGGGCTAGTGCGGCAGGTGCAATATTGATGGATGCGCTACACTGCAATTGGGCCTGCACGGCGACTTTTGCAGCGGTCAATGCGCTCATAGTAATGGGATAACTAACTTCGTTTAGAGAATGAAAATGAATGAGAAACGGAATGTTAGTCTTCAATTTATTGAGAAAATTAGTAAATTAGCGTTAATTTTTATCGTAGCTGTCCTGGCGATAATCTTTAAGGTTAAAAACCTTAAGGATTATTTGCTTCTCTGTTTTGTTCTCATCGTTCTTCTTTTAGCCCTTTTCGGACGGGTTAAAAGCCAGGTTAATAAACCTCCTTTCCGTATTAGAACGATAGAAGATTTCCTTTGGTTTTTAGCGGCAATCTTAGGTATCGTAGTGCTTTTAATTATTTGATGGGTAGATTTAAATCGGATATAATAGAAAGATGGCAAGATCGCTCGGGTTTGAGAGAAAAATCTCCCTCAATGGGACGAAAACGGGTGTCTATTTCTTGAAAGTAAAAGCCAAAGATAAGGAGTTTACCCAGAAACTGATTGTCCGATAAAAGAAATTGGCTCAATCTTTAACGGTAAAGACCATACAACTGTCATCCACGCCTGCGAAAAGATAGAGCAAATAATTAAAGAAAATTCTAAAATCGGTCAGAGGATTGAGGAAATAATACCGACATCATAACTGCGACATATTTTATAAGTAATGTAAATTCAATAGTTTAATTACCATTTTGCTATTTTTTAACTCATTCAGCCAATATGTCAAAAATTCTCTAACGACTGCGACATTTTAATAAGTGATGTAATTTCAATTGATTGCAGGGAATATTTATTAGTATAGTCTGCTTTATTATGGTTTCTCTTGCCGGAAGGTGAAACTGACAGTATATATAAATGGGTAAAATTGGCAGAGGTAAAGGAATGGGGTGAGGAGAACAATTTATATCCGAGCCTGGAAATACTAAAAGATAATTAAAGGGATTATCAATAGAGAATCGTCTCTCAATCCTGCCTTCCAAAAATAACTAATTTCCCTTCTTTGCGATTGCCTTTTGTCGCAAAATGGAAGAAATAAACTCCGGCGGGAAGTTTCTCAATTGGGAAGAACCCAGATTCTTTGCTATCTTTCTCCTTAATGGAGAGAAGAATCTTACCAAGGGTATTGTATATCTTTAATGTTGGTTTCTCTTTTGCGGGCAGTTTATAGTGAATATAAACCTTTCCTCTTGTTGGGTTTGGTCTTATAAAAAGTGAGAAGGTCTCCTGATTAGAAAAGGCATCTCCCATTGGACCGGGAAATAAGTAATGAGAGTGGGTTGTCTGTGGGGTATAACACCAGAACTCAATTGTGCGGTTACCTTTTAGCGCATAGACATTTCCGTCCGCGAAGGTTAAGGCACCGCCGTCCTTCACCTTCCTCTCACTTGGATAACGCGGTAATGTCTCCTTTTCTACCCAACTGTCGCCAGCCGGGAAATAGCGATAGAACTCATTACAATTCCCTTTGAAGGCATAAATCCTTTCTTCACCATCACTAGTTAAAGCGGCACCACTCCCGACCTTCCTCTTCTTTTGAGAAGTGCCAGCATAGAGAGGAATCTCTCTTTTCGGAAGCCAAGAGTCATTCTCAATTGAATAGGCATAGAATTCATTCGTCCCTCCTTTCAAAAGGAAGATAAATCCCTGATGATTCACAAGACAGGAGCCCTTTTTCAATCCTTTGTTAGATTTTCCTTTTGGTATTTCGGCACAGGAGCGCCAGGTATCGCCTTCTATCCAGTATTTAAAGAATTCGTTTGTGCCGCCCCCCTTAATGAGAAAGATAAAACTACTATCTCCCTTTCTTAAAAAGGTAACTCCTCCCCCACCCTTTATTCTTTTACCACTTTTGCCAAGAGGAACTGACTGTAACTGATGCCAGGAATCCCTTTCTACCTCATAAAAGAAGAACTCAAGGGTATTATTCCCTTTAATCGCATATATCCTCTTTAAGCCGTCCGATGTTAAAGCACCGCCATCCTTCACTCCTTTTCCGGCCCCGTCTAGGATACTCCTTCTCTCTCCCCATCTTCCGTTTGTTATGTCATAAGCATAGAACTCCTTCTTATTCCCACCCTTGAAGGCAAATATCTTCTTCCCGAGTGTAGTTAAGGCACCACCGGCTTTCACATAGGTCCTTTTCTCTTCAAATGGAAGATGGCACATTCTCTGCCAAGGATAGTCAGGAGTCGGCTCCGGTTGTTTGATAATGAAACTATTATTTAGGGTATCGTTCGTCGGATTCTGGACAATGGGGGGGTAGAGATGAAAGCCTGGCAGGTGTATTGGCCGGCGGGCAGGAGCAATGTAGGGAATGAGAGGCATCTCTCTTCATCGGGCAAGAGGCCACAGATGGTGAGGGTCTTATTATAATAGGGGGGAATCAAGAAATGACAGTCAAAGGTCTCAATATAATTCCCTTCATTTGCTACCCGAACTGAAGGTCTTAACAGATTCCCTTCTAAGTATTCACCCCTTGGAGAGAGGATTTCTTTCATCACAATATCGCGCCTTTTAAGAATCTCGCCCCAACATTCAAAATACTCTGCCATTCGGTTATTCGTTGTATCCCGGTCACCGGTTGGGATAGAAATTGTCGCAATAATGTGGTAGTCACCGGTATCTAAAAGAACAGTGCGGAATTGCCGAGTAGAACAAGCGTGGGCAGGAATTAAAGTTTGGCAGGAATCCTCATAGATTAAACTATTCCCTTTATAAATTCTCACCACTTGCGACACATCTTCTTCAGTGTTTCCATAGTTGGTAATCTCAATTACCGGGCTAATTTCGGTGGTGTCCCGAAATGTGTGGAAATTCCAATAAGTTTATGTATAATAAGAGG
>JBBIHO010000130.1:0-3207 GCA_037446935.1 Caldifarciminota bacterium
ATTTTAGCCAAATTCTTTATTCCGCTCGTCTTCCTTCTCTGCCTTTTCGGAGACTGCAAGAAGCGGCCAGAGGAGGATTACCTTGAGCCTGTCAATGTCTCGGGTGAAGACGCAAACGTAGTCGAAAATGCCTATCCTCCCTCTTTAGCGATTGATAGCCGAGGAACACTCCATTTAGTATGGACGGATGATACCACTGGGGGAATTGATAATATTCTATATGCGGTAAAGCCGCAGGGTGAGGCTTGGTCAAGACCGGTTAGGGTTGCCGACGATGCCCGATTTCCTTTTATTACGATTGATAAAAATGATATTATCCATTTCACCTGGCAGCAGTTTGCAAGATTGGATACGATTAATCACATAAGTGGTTGGGTAATATGTTATAAATACAAACAAAATAATAGAGATTGGTCAGCACCAGAGACCTTATTCTGGAATTTGCTCTCGGCTCAACCTTCTTTGACCGTTGATAATGAGGGAAATGTCCATTTGGTTTGGGAGAGTTATTGCGGGGATTTTTTGGTAACTTATGCAAGAAGAGATAGGGAAGGAAACTGGACAATGCCAACCGTACTCTCTTTCGGCAAAGACCTTTTTATCTATACCACCGGTAATTTGAACCATCTGTTCTTTTATAGTCGTGGTGCCACCCTTCATATGTTCTGCTCGCCTGATGGGAATTGGTCAAATCCTGAAACGATTTACACCTGTTATAACAATACTAGCTACTGCTTTTCACCTTTTATGGATAAAGAGGGAAAGATTAATCTTTACTGGATTTCCACCGAAGATGATAAGCCTATCTATCATTCCAAAAGGGACGCCTCTGGCAAATGGAGTAAACCTATCCGCCTCTTTTCAGCTTATAACCTTTGTCTATTTTTAAGTTCGGCTAAGGAACTTCATCTGGTTTGGGAGATGGGAAAAGTCCTTTTCCACTCCCAAACGACTAATGAAGAGTGGGGCAATCCGGATACAATTAAGGTTAAAGACTTTTACCCTTCTATTTATAGCATGAGAGGCGCGATCGATTCTAATGATAATTTCCATATCGTATGGATTCAATATAATGTGGATTATAAAATGCCGAAAGAGATATATTATCTATCTTTTAAGCCATAGGAGGTAAATATGAAAGGCAATAAAACAGCAATCTTTTTATTAACAACAGTATCTTTTTTGGTTTTAAGTGCCCATGACCTTGCAACTCACATCTATATCGGCTCAAGGACTCACGAAGTGTGGAGAGATTTTGATTACAATTTCTATGCCCATCTAACCGGTCCGGAAGATAACACTTGGGCAGTTTTAACCCGGAAGTTCTATTACATTGGGTTAACTTTGCCAGATATGTTCTTGTCGCTTGAGTTGGGTGATTTTGATATGCAGGGAATGCTAAGGAAATTAGCATGACAATTAGATACTTTTCGACAGAGACTTGAGAATACCGTTGTCTTGCGTCATACAGGTATCTTTATAGACACGGAGGAGATAGTTTTAAAGGTAAGGTTTTACCTCAAAAATCCAAGTCCACTCCTTCTCGCACCTGCTACCCTAAGTAATATCACGACGCCGATCACTTTTCCTGGTCCTTACCCAAATTCTAACCTTCGGAAATTGAGAGAATTGGCTCTTTATGCTAAGGACCGAACCGACTGGGAACCTTTTACAAAGGCGCTCATTTACGGTTGTTATATGCATGTGATTCAAGACCACTTCGCCGGTATGGTATTCCAACCAACGCGTTTCGGATATGGTTATGCTGTAGAAGCGGAAACGGTGAGGCATAACCCAATCCTTTCATTTCCCGAACTATTTTATGAGGCCCTTTATACCCCTACTTATATTCCTAATTGGCGATTTGTCTCAAGAGATTTGTATAGGGCTCTTTATCAAGGTGGACACCTCTTTAGCTTCGGTGGTTCTTGCGATTTTATGCCGGCTCACGATTATGCCACCTTTCAATATCAAACTAGTTGGCAGGATACCTGTTTTCCCTGGGTCCAGCAATTAATTCTTACACCATTGGCTCGGTTCATTTTAGCTTGCGATGTGAAAGATTACAAAAATAGTTCTCTCACATTAGACCGATTACGGGCATACATGCATGCTTGGGCGATATTCTTCTTTCTTACGCATGGATATTATGCGAATCTGGATTCAATTCCTCCTTATGCAGGAGGGATTTATGCCCATCCTAACTGGACACCAGATTCTATCATTAACTTTTGGTCAGGAATCATAGAGCGAGAGGTAGAGAACGATGTGGAGGTGTGGTTGAAAGATAGCCGGGGGAGGTTGCGCAGAGCAGATTTTCTACTAAGAGACCCGTTTTATGGACCAATAATCTGGGGAATAGTTAAAGCAATTTTAGGGAATATAGCAGATGATGTGTTCCACAGGGAATTGAGGAAAACACTCCGGGACAGGATTTTACCTTATGCCCTTGATAATGTCCAAGAACAGCTACCTTGGCCAAAATATTTTGAAACACCGAGAGATTTTAGTAGATTAAATGATAGTATAAAAAGCCTTCCAGTATTTCAGAAAATAGGGAAGGAGATTGAAGTTTGGGAACAATGGTCTCGAATCAAGCTACCCAACCGTCGCTCTTCTTACTCGGAAGAAATTTCAATGGTTTCTGACCCCTTCAAAGAACTTTTTAAGGCGTATCTTCATCAAGGGGAGAGTTATCTTAATGCCAATTGGACACTCTCTCGGAAGGCAGGACTTACTGGCGGAATGTATGAACCGCCTTCGGGAAATTATGGGCGTCAGCCAGGGATATTGTTTATGGGATTTAAGAAAGGGAGGGATACGGTTTGGTCAAATATTAATCTCTACCGAAATGGCGACCTTCAGGATGTGAAGTTAATATATGACCTCATCGCTTTTGGCGGGACAAATGTTGTAGTTAAAGGACAAAAAGGAAATGGAGAGATTGTGAGATTGAACTCACGGGGATTAAGAACATTAGAACCCTGCCGATTTAGAGACAGCATAATTTTAGATGGAACGATGCTTGCGAACAACGATATCCGTATCCTCTGGTTTGAGATTGAAACGGGTGATAATTCAGAGAACTATACAGTTATGCTAAGTTCTAAATATGATGATGTATACCTCTCATGACCGGAAATTTACAACAATCGTCTATATCAGGAATGGTTTAACCAAGGAAATCCGACACGGGAACAAAATCAA
>JBBIHO010000130.1:3228-5580 GCA_037446935.1 Caldifarciminota bacterium
GGCCCTATGTGATGTGTCTCAATGTCTTGCCCGTATACCTTAATCCACCAACAAATCTCCTTAGCGAACTCAATTTTGAAGGCCCTAAAATAACTCTCACTTGGGAAGATGGTTCTAACTCGGAAATGGGTTATGCGTTTGGAAAAGTATCAATAATGGTCCGAATACAAAAATTGTTTGACACCCAATACCACTTCCTTTGAAGATTGTGATATCTCTATCGGTCCTTATACCTATCGCTACTATGTGCAGGCATTTTATGTTATCGGAAACGATACCTTCTATTCAGCTATGTCTAATCAGGTTGCCGTTAATACCTTTGGTTCAAATTTCAGCGGGATGACGGCATTTAATAATGCGACACGAATTGGTTACGGTGATGGGAAAATCCATCTGGTTTTTACAGGAAAGGTTGGAGATGATACTTGTATTTACTACACCTTTTCAACCGATAATGGTTCTACGTGGTCGGATTTAGTCCTTCTTACAGTTCTATCGGTGCGAAATATCCGGCGCTCGGTATCAGCATAACTGGTTATTCCCATATCTTCTGGACAAAAAAGGTTCTGGATTATCAAGGAAATGGGTTGAATGTTTATTTGTATCAACAGGGACCTAATCCATTTATTCAAGTTTTCCGTATCTGCCGCAGTGCCACACCGATGAGCGAACCACAACCACCGGGTATTTTTATTAAAGGCGATACCCTCCATTCCGTAGTTGTGAATTATGACTTGAACCCCGTTAAAAACGAGGTAGTAGCTTCACGACTGTATTACAATACCTGGCTCTGGTCAAACGAAACTGGATACCAACCTCTCAATTCGCATCAATTCTATTTTCCGCAGGATAGCATCATCTTACCATCTATCTTGATTGATAGAAATGGAAGAGTAGTGATTAGTTATATCGCTAAGGATACAATAAAATTGAAGTATAAAGACCCTTCTTCTAATGAATGGATTCCGGCAGAAGGACCACAAGCGGGAGGTGTGAAGAATTATTCCTTAACGGAAAGATGGGATTTATTCATTGCAGGAAACTGGGAAGACAGTATTAGAGTCTATAGGGGAGAAAGAAGAGAGAATGGGTATAACTGGCAGCAGGAAGTAATTACTGTTCCTCCTAACGAGCTTCCTCATTGGTTCCTTATTTCTCCCAATCCGATAATCGTAGGCGATTACTTAATATCACATGGAGATGGTGTCAATCTTGAAAGAAGGGGATGGATTAAATGTTGGAGACGGGAATGGACTTTCTTAGGAATTCGCTGGATGCAGAAGGAGCCGGTAATTTATTTCGGAAGTAGAGCCATACCTCTTTATCCTCAATTTTGCATCAGAAGAAGAGGTCAATATTCATATCTTCATATAGTATCTACCTTAGGCGACTCTTCCCTTAGCCGGCCCTATCATAAACCTCCTTATCTCATACAGTGTAGAACTATAAGTTTTGGTCAAAGTATTGGAGAACCTATTCGGAACTGCGACAAGGTAACTTTTCCTAATCAGGGAGAACTTTTAGCGATTGAACCGGGAACGGGAAATTTACATTGTGTCTATAATGCTGGCGGAAGTATTGTCTATGCGAAGTCTATGGATAAAGGGGAGACATGGGAAAGTGTCTTAGAGGTTGATTCGGGTTCTTATCCTTCAATTTGTCTTGATAATTCTGGTATGTCAAGGATTACCTATCTGAAGAATGATACGGTATTCTGTAAAACCTTGCTAACAGATAATACCTGGCATAAGACTGTTGTCTTTGGTTATGATGGGAATAGAAAACCGGGACCACCGGCAATTGTCCCTACATATAGAAAAGAACTTACTGATTATTCCTATTGCGTATTCCCGGTAAAGAACCTTACGGAGAATAACTCAAATTTATGCCTTTCTATCTTTGATGTAGATGAGGATATGGCATCAGAACCAGAAGCGATTGCAGAAGGTGATAGCCTGAAATCACCATCAATTGCTGTAACCCCTGGTGATTTTATCCATATTGTCTGGGAAAAGGATGGTGAGATATATTACCGCACATCCTTAGGGAACGATTCAACCGGTGAGATAATCTGGTCAGATATTTATAATATATCAGAATCGCCTGATGTTATCTCAGAAGATCCGGTAGTTGAAGCCTATGGTGAATTGGTTATTGCCGCTTGGAAGGAAGGCGAGCCGGGTGAGATTTATAGAAGGGTAAGGAATATATCTACGGATGCTATCTTCTGGGAGCCGATTGAGAATATAAGTCAAAGTCCGGATAGAGAATCTGACTATCCTGTTCTTTCAACCCCGGATGTGGTTGCTTATCACGAGCAGATTGATTCTTTGAATTACGAAGTCTTCGCCT
>JBBIHO010000131.1:0-5571 GCA_037446935.1 Caldifarciminota bacterium
GTAAAACCCTTTGGGCTAAATCAATAATATCAATACTCCGCTCCCGCATATAAGAAATTGGTGAGTTAATTAACGATGCGGAATGTTCTTTAAGAACCTGGTAATAAGCAGAAGCGGCATCCCTTTTTTTCCCCCGGATAAATCCTTCCACCTGTTCTAAGACTTGCGCGTCTTTTAAGAGTAAAATCTGAAACATAATGAAGTCGGCGATGTCCGCTCCCATCTCTTCTCGAACCCTTTGATAGATTGTTTGCAATTCCTCTTCTACCTTAGAGAGGGTGGAATGAAACCGGGTAACTTCCTTCTCTATCTCATCTTCCCTCAACTCTCTTTCGCTAACTGCTGGCAACTCCCGGCGATAGATGAAAACCTTACCAATCCCCACACCCGAAGATATTGGAATCCCCCGCAGAATCTTCTCCTTCATAACTTCTCGGTCTCTAAGATCGCCTTTAATGCCTTAAAACACTTCACCTCATCCGGACCTGAGACCTCCAGGATAACCTGGTTATTATTCGCAATGCCTAAGGTAAGGACGGAAATTATACTCTTCCCATTTATCCATATCCCATCCTTAAATAGCCTAACCTCTGATTCATACTTATTCGCCTGTCTCGTAAATTCTATCGCGGCTCGGATATGCATACCAATTTCATTCTTCACAACAATCTCTTCTCTTATCATCGGGCACTTCACTAATTACAATAATAATAAGAAAATGAAAAGTATCAAGAGGGAGAGGATAATCTTTTCCGGTGTGAAACGAGGGTTTAGCCTTTTGAGGAGGAGGGAAAAGAAGAAGGAAAGGATGAAAAGGAATCCACCAGAACCTCTATTCGCAGATTGGATATTGAATATCAGATGTTGCTCTTCCTGAGTCGCAATAATCGCTAAGGAAAAGAAGACGAAACCGATAAGGTAAAGAAGGAGGATTTCTATAACCTTGCCACTCCGGTTCAGGGTCTTAACAATCAAAAAGACTCCCCTTACTCCTTCTTTATAAGAGAAGAAGAATCCAGCAGTGCGGGCCAGAAAGGTGAAAAGATTATAAGGGATAAGGAAGAGAAGAATTGGGAGGAGGGTTGACGCTCGCTCTGCTCCCGCACCGGTGAGCGGAAAGATTAACCATACCGCAATCGCCAGAAGGGCAAAAGAGGGGAGGGTCTTTCGCCAGAAGATCTCATCACCAAATGCTGCCAGGATTTGCGGGTAGGTATCCAAAACCCCTTCCTCCTTTCTTAATAAAAGACCAAGAACGGTTGGGAAGAGATAAGGATTGGTATTAAATTCCTTTCTCTTCCCAAAAGTCTCAAGGTCCTCCTTTTTCCAAAAGAAACGCAAGACGAATTCCAAACCTTTCGCCTGCCGCAACGCATAAGAGAATGAAGATTGAATAAATAGACTTGTTAGGAACATCTTTACGATACTACCAATTCCTATCTTTTTATTATCCATAACCCAATGGCAAAGAGTCCGCCGAAAAGGAATAAGCCAATCGCCTGCCAGCGCTTCGTCTTTTCCGCTGGGGAAAGGATATGATTTGGAAATAGGAGAGATACGGCACTGCCCAATATTATAGGGATTAAAAGATTGGTAGTTAATTCCCCTTTGATTGAGAGGCGACGGATTATCTCTTTTAGGTAGTCTTTTGAATAATAAAGAAGACAAAGAAGGGCTCCGCATTGGAGAGAGCCCCGGACGAAACTGGTCACAAGACCAAAGAGATGCGCTACCCTTTCATTCAATAGTTTCAATCCCCGCTCCATTTCCCTTCCCAAAAACGAAGCAATTAGACCAAAGAGAAGGGAAAGGATGAGGGCACCGAGGCGGTTCTCGGGTCCGCAGTGCCGGGTTAAGACGATAAAGGTCGCAATCGCACAAATCCCCCCTCCTTCTTTATCCGGTAAATCTCTACCGCCAAGTGGATACTCCATTATAAAGAGGAGTTGGAAGATAATCCCAATTCCTATCCCCACAGATAATTCTCCAAATAAGAAACCCAATAAGGGAGCGGAAATTAAAGGAAGAGAGAACCCAAATTGGCCAAAGGCGAATTTATCTAAGATCAGAAGTCCGGATAATAGGCTTAAAGATATAATCAGTTGCCAAGCGACCATACAGACAAGTTCATTTAATCCCAATCAATTCAGCCACATTATACCGTTTACTATCTGGTAGTTCTTGGGCAAAGAGTGTCACCCCTTTTGCGTGAATCTTCTTTAGATATAGGATATCTTCTTCTCCCAGGTAGACAAAATTTAGAATCCGCTTCTTTCCCTCTCCGGAATGTAAACCTCCGATATTCACCTCTTTTACTTTTAACCCCCGCTCAATCAACTCATACGCCGTCTTTAAGGAATAACTAACTACGAGTGTTAATTTTGACCGGACACCCTCCTGATACTCCTTTATTATCTCATCTATTTTGAGGATAGAAAATTTAACCCCTTCCGGAATGGATGCTGCGTAGATTGCCTCCGGAATTTCCTGCCCTTCCTCACGGCAGAGTATGAGGGAAGAGATATTCAGTCTGCCTAACCAGCCGACGATAATCTGGCCATGAATCCCCCGGTCATCAACCCTTAATAAGAGGTCTCCTTTCATCTCTATCACTTGAATGCCAAGGCTACTGCCTCATCCGGCGCGGAGACAACTTTTATCCCTTCTATCTCATAACTTCTAATCCCGATGACCTCCTTCCCAATCTTTAAGGCAAAGGCAATTTCGGAGAGGGTCCCATAACTCCTTCCGATGGCAATTAAGGAATCAGCGGTGCGGCAGATGATTAAATTCCTCGCCTCCCCAAAACCGGTAGGAATTGGAAAATCAACATAGGGGTTGGCGTCACTTTTCCTAACCGAAGGGAGAATACCAATCGTAATCCCGCCGCCACTCTTTGCCCCCTTAGAAGAGGCTTCCATCACTCCTCCCAAACCACCGGTGATAAGAATTCCTCCCCTTTTGGAGATAAGATAGCCTACCTCTTCCGCTAATTTGTAAATCTCTCCTTCGGCTTCTTGGGGTCCTAAAACGCCAATAAACCTCTTCACTCAGAAAGAGGATAATAACTTTTGGGCGAGTTGTCAAGCAAATTAGTAGATAAGAACCGGGCAGGTAAGATGGTGTAAGAAGTCATCTATCTCTTCTGCGGGCACCATTAAAAATTTCTCCTTCGGAATGAGAAGGAGATTGGTTTCCAATGTCTGCACTAAATTGAGGAGATTAAATGGTGAACCCCTTTCCATCCCAACCGATACCGAAAACCCTCTCCTTTCTAATTCTGCCCGCAAATCAAAGAGTGAATGCCAGGTTTCCCTCTCCCGCTCCGCCCCTTCTGCCTGGGACAATAGAGCCAAAAGAACTACCGCTTTCAGAGAACTACGCCAAGCAACACACTCTCTCCCTCCTAAAAAGGATAAGAGCCATTCTCGTTCGGTTTCACCATCAATGACAATGATAACCGTGCTTTGCCCAGGCGTTGCCTGTGTTTCCATATCCTCTATCTCCGCAATCTGAGGAGTAATAAGATATTTGCAAAGAGGAGGGAGGTAAGGGTGACGATAATTCCTAATTTAGCCACTCCTTAAAGTGAAATCTACGGCGATAACTCCGCTCGTAGACGCCAATCGCTACTAAATTGGCAGTTGAGCCAATCATTGTCAGATTCCCGCCAAAACAACCACCAATCAAAAGACTCCACCAAAAGAGGTTTGCGCCGGGCATACCACTGGCAACTAAATTCTTTACCACCGGCACAAGGGCAGCAACAATTGGCAGGTTATCAACAAAGCCAGAAAGGAGACCCGAACCCCAGAGGAGAAGGGTGAGAAGAGAGGCACTCTCCGCTAAATTACCGAAAGGGGAAAGGGGAAGGAGTTTTGCTACCTTAGTCAAGAGATAGGCAATCTTTACTGTTACCCCAGTAGATTCCAAACAGGCGGCATTGGCAAAGATGAACATAAAATAGAGGATTGTCCACCAATCCGGTCCTTTTTCAACTAAATACCGCCCACGCTCCTGTTCCTTAAAAACAATAAAACCAACAATTCCTAAGGGCGCAGCGAGTAGAACCGTCCTCTCTTCAATCTGCAAGAGTTTCTCCAAGAAGGTATGGAGAACGACTAAGGTGATAAAGATTAAAAAGATAATGATTGCCAACCGCAACTCTCCTTTACTCGCAATTGGAATCTTTTCCTCCAATTCTTTAATATCTACCCCAACTAATTTCTTCGCCTCCCGGTGATAGAAGAGAAGGACAATTATGATGACAATTATTGCGGAAAAGATTGCAATTGGGGTTGCATTTCTTAGAAAGTCCAAGAAGGTGAGTTTACCAGCAAATCCTAAATAGATGCCGATTGGATTGCCAATCAGGGTTAGGGCACTACCGATATTTGTCGCCATCACCAAACTTAAAAGATAGGGGATAATCCCAATCCTTGTCCGGCGGGCAATCTCAATCGTTATGCCCAAGGTGATAAGAATTGCCGAGACTTCATCAACTAAACCAGCCAGGATAGCGGAGAAGAACATAAGAGCCGGAAAGAGTAACCAAGGTGAGTTGCGGAAGGATTTCAAACCGTGGAGAACCAGAAACTTAAAAACCCCTTTCTCTTCAAGCCATTTCACCATCACCATTACCGCAATAATGAAAAGAATTGTTGGGATAGACATAAACTTAACCGTTGTCTCAATATCCATAACCCCGAAGATTAAAAGGAGACTTAAAGCAATACCGCCAATTGCCACCCGGTATTGGAAAAAAAGGAGTGTCCCTAAGACTGTGCTGAAAAATAGGGTGGTGGTAAAGATCTCTTTACTTATCCATTTTGGATTGTTAAATAGAAGATGGTCTTGATAGATAGGAAGCGGCGGTAGTTTTATATGGGTGAAGCCAAATTGTGCTAAAAGGAAGAAGATGACCAGTCCTACCCCGAAGTAGATAAGTCTCTGATAGCGAATAAGCATCCTCTCTTTTGCAATACCGGTGATAAGTTCATAAAGTCTCTCCGGGTCCCTTATCCTAAGAATCTCCTTTAATATCGCAGGGGTATTTAATACCCGGGCAACCTCCGCCAAGATATAGAGATACTCATCCCTTTTCTCCTCCGGGGCAAAGAGGAAGACTACCAACCGCACCGGCTTTTTATCCAGAGAGCCCCATTCAATTCCGGTGTCACTTGCGAACACGCAACCGATGACCCGGCTTAAATTTTTTATCGTGATATGGGGAATGGCAATTCCTCCACCAATTCCGGTGGTCCCAGAGTCTTCCCTTGACTTTAATGCTCCAACTACCTCTGCTATCTGGGTGGAGGAAATTATTCCTCTTTCCTGTAACTTATTGGCGATAAATTCAAATACTGCCTCCGGAGAAGAGAAGCCAGTTCCAGTGAATATTAAGTCTGGAGAGAATACATCTTGTAAATTAAATTCACCCGCTTGGCTCATCCTATTTGCCTCGCCTTCGTGCTTCTCTGCCAACTTGGCAATCTCCTTTTGGACAGATGCTCGGGGCAGGCTTCGCGAGGAATCTCCTGGCGAAAAATAAAACTCCAATAATCTCTTTTC
>JBBIHO010000132.1:0-3133 GCA_037446935.1 Caldifarciminota bacterium
ATTTTGGCAAGGAGGAGAAATGAAAAAGAAGATAAAAAAGGAGAAGCAGAGAAAGGAAGAGGAAGGAAGACCAAAGAGACGGCAAATTAAAAGACCTGCCCGGCTAATATTTCTCCTCTTCCTTTTATTAGCAATAATTTATCTCTTTGAATACCTATCGCCCACAAGGATGTTAGCGGGTTCCGATTGGCTAATGGGTAGTTATCCTTCCTGGAAGTTTATGGCAGAGCATATTAATCG
The DNA here is from genome assembly GCA_037446935.1 of Caldifarciminota bacterium. Lineage (GTDB taxonomy): Bacteria > Hydrothermota > Tepidihabitantia > Tepidihabitantales > JBDRVQ01 > JBBIHO01. The sequence goes on from JBBIHO010000132.1 coordinate 241, forward strand.
CAAAGGGAATATTGCCTTCTGGCATCCCCATATATTTGGTGGTGTGCCGACAGTCGCGGCATTTTTTGGTGACCTCTTTTCGCCAGCGACCCTTTTCCGACTCTTTATCTCGCCCCATCTCGTTTTTGTCTATGTCTTTGTGGTCTTTATCTTTCTCGCCGGACTCGGGACATATCTCTATCTGCGAAAAATTGGCTTAGATTACCTCCCAAGTATTATTGGCGGATTGATATATATGTTTGCCGGAAGTTTGGTGACGACAACTTATGCGGGGCACGCCGGGCGTTTAGGTTCCGCATCTGCTTTCCCCTGGATGTTATTTTTGCTCCATTGCGGATTAAGAGAAAAGAGATTAATCTACTTCACATTATTAGGAGTGGTATTCGCCTTCTGTTTCTTAGCCTGCCATTTTCAGTTAATCTATTACGGGATTGTTGCCTCCGGTTTCTATTTTTTAATCCACCTCATTGCCGAGAGAAAAGAGAATAAGATAAAGGGAACGGTAAAACTCATTCTTTTCTATTTAGTCGGGATTTTGGTGATGGGCCTTCTCATCTCCATTCAATACCTTCCGGTATATTTCAATCTTCCCTTTGCCGCAAGGGGGCAGGAGAAGGGTTATGCCTTTGCTACTTCCTGGTCATTGCCACCATTAGAAGTCTTTGACCTTTTGGTTCCCAACTTCTCCGGAATTCTTGATTCCTACTGGGGTGAGAACTATTTTAAACTCCATAGCGAATACTTAGGAGTCCTTCCGCTTTTTCTTGCTGGCATCGCACTCCTCTTTTTATTTAAGAACCGTTATACGAAATACTTCTGCGGGTTGGGAATAATTGCCCTCTTATTCTCTTTTGGTGGTCATACCCCAATTTTTAGAATCTTCTATTATCTGCCCGGTGTCAGTAAGTTTCGGGCTCCTTCCCAGGCATTCTACTTAGTTAGTTTCTCATTGGATGTCTTAACTGGATTGGGGCTTGCGGAGGTTTTGAAGATTGACGGAGATGCGGATAGATTACGGCAATTGCGGCGGTATATCTTCTCCTTCTTAACTGTCGTGGTAATCTTATTCATCATCTCTCTCCTTTTTCAGAATAGCCTTCTTCAATTGCTCCGGGGCTATATCCAAAGAACGAATCCTTTGGGTACAGCGGAAAAGGTAAAAAACCTTTTTGAGAATTATTCCTCTTTTCTGGGCCGATTTTTAATAAATATCATCTTACTTTCTCTTTACGCAATCTTTGTCTGGTTCGTGGCTCGCCGGAGACGGGCAATTACGGTGATTGGAATCCTTTTCGGTATCCTGCTCTTATTTGACCAGTGGTCAATTGGTAAGAAATTTATGAAATCAACGGTTCCCCCAGTAGAATATTACGCACCGGATGAAGTAGTGAATTTTCTCAAAGGCGATAAGGAGTTGTATCGTGTCTATCCTTTATACTATGAGAGGTCTAACGACGGAATCCTTATGTATTATAATATCCATTCGGTTGGTGGGTATCATCCCAATCCCTTGCAGAGTTATCAGGAGTTTATCGGAGCGGAGAAGACCGTGATGTTTGAGCCAACCAATCTTTTCTATAAGAACTTTCTTGATTTACTCAATGTGAAATATATAATCGCACCCTTTCTTCCGGAGGATATTAAAGGCTACGACCCACGGACACAGGCGATGATTTTGAGTTGGAAGAATTTCCTTTCCCAGCCTTATTATGAAATGGTCTTTTCCGGAAGAAGGAGTGTGATTTATAAAAATAAAACCTACCTACCACGGGTCTTTCTCGTTTCTGGATATGAGGTGGTTGAGAACAAAGAAGAAATCTTTTCATTACTGAAATCAGACTTTGACCCAAAAAAGAAGGTCTTGTTAAATGAAGTAGTCGCTTTCCCTTCTCATGAAGTTAAAGGACTTCCCCCAACAACTGATACCACCATCTTAGGAGATGCAAAGGTTTTGGATTATAGCCCGAATCGGATTGAGATTGCGGTTTCAACCAACCGTCCCGGATTTTTGGTCGCAAGCGAAAATTATCATCCCGACTGGAAGGCAACAATTGACGGAAAACCAACAAAGGTCTATCGCGCCTATCATACATTCCGTGCGGTTGCGCTTCCAGAAGGTGAACATAGAGTGATATTTTTCTATGATTCCCCATCTTACAAGATTGGCTCCCTTCTTTCCCTTCTTGGTCTTGCCTTTGTTATCGGTCAGATAGTAGTTATCCTCCTTCGCAAAAGATGAATTGGCAGGAGATTAAGATTCTGGCACGAAACATCGGAGCCCATTCAATCCTCCAAACCCATACCTCCTGGGTTCTCTTAACCGGGGAGAGCGCCTACAAGATAAAGAAACCGGTTAATTTCGGTTTTTTGGACTACACGACAAAGGAATTAAGGAGGAAATTCTGTAATAAAGAATTGGCGTTAAACCGAAGGCTATCACCGACGATTTATCTGCAAGTTCGGGAAGTGAAAAAGAGGCAGGGAGGGTTCTTCTTAACCGGTCGCGGGGAAGTGATTGATTACGCAGTGATGATGAAGGAATTACCCCAAGAATCTTTAATGAGCCATCAACTACAACAGGGAAAAGTAAACTACTCTCATATCCGAGAGATTGCGGAGGTGGTTGCCAATTTTCACAATAATTTATCCCAAGATGAGAGGGGTGAAAAATATGGCGGGTGGGAAGTAATCAAATTTAACTGGGACGAGAATCTTTCACAGACTGAGATGTTTATTGGAAGAACCCTAACCCCAAAGATGTATGAAAATATAAAGAGGGCAATCTACTCCTTTATGGATAAAAATCACGCGCTATTTAAGAGACGGCTAAAAGATAAAAGGATAAAGCCCTGCCACGGTGACCTCCATTCCAATAATATCTTTATTACGGATA
>JBBIHO010000132.1:3145-5495 GCA_037446935.1 Caldifarciminota bacterium
TTGCATAGAGTTTAATGACCGCTTCCGCTACTGCGACACTGCTTCGGAAATAGCCTTCTTTCTTATGGATTTAGAGTTTCATAATCATTATGATTTGGCAGATTATTTTTTGGACAGATACCTTCAACAGACAAAGGATTATGACCTCTTGTCTCTCCTTTCCTTTTATAAGTCATATCGGGCTTATGTGCGGGGTAAGGTTAGTAGTTTTAAGATTAATGATGAGGGTATATCAAATGCGGAGAGAGAGGAGGCAGGGCGGATTGCCAGGAGATATTTCGCAGCCAGTGAGCGATATGCAGACGCACTTTTTTCAAAACCAAAGGTTATTATCTTTTTTGGACCACCGGCTTCGGGAAAGACATTTCTCTGCGAAGCCTTGCGAAAAAGGTATGAGGGAATTGCTCTCAGGAGTGACATAATAAGAAAGGATTTATTAAATCTGCCGATAGATGAACATTTCTTCGCCCCTTTCAAGAAAGGGATATACAATGAAAAAACTACCCAGCGGACATATTCCGAATTACGGCGGCGGGCAATAAGATATGCTTCCCACAAGATGAGCACCTTTCTTGATGCGACCTTTTCGGATGCTCGGATGAGGCAGAGATTTAGAAAGGCATTTTCTTCTAAACTACTCTGGGTCTTATGCCGGGCATCGCAAAAGAGAATCCTCTCCCGGATCAAAAGGGAAAGGAGATACTCGGATGCCACTGTTGAAACATATCAAAAGATGAAGGATAAATTCCGCAATTTACCGGAGAAGAATTTAGTTGTTGCCAATACCGATTTACCGGTAAAGGAGAATATTAAGAAGATTGAAGAGGCACTACTTCATATCTGACATCCATTTGGGGAGAAAGCGGGAAGGGTCTGCCTATAAGAGACTCATCTCTTTCCTAAATTTCATTAAAAGAGATGCGGAAAGCCTTTTCATCTTAGGCGACCTCTTTGATTTCTGGTGGGAATATAAGACCGTTATTCCCAAAGAAGATTTAGATTTCTTACTGCTAATCCGAGATTTAAGAAGAGAAGGGATAAAGGTATATTATATTCCTGGCAATCACGACCATTTTACCGGAAGATTTTTTGCCGGTCTCGGTTTGACGGTGGAGAAGGAGGTGACAATCTTCCTTCAGGGAAAGCCGGTATTTCTTATGCACGGTGAGGATTTAGACAATTCCTTTTTAACCCTCCTTTCCCGTTTTGCCTATCGTTCCTTCCTCTCCCGTTTCCTTTTTTCTCTCCTTCATCCCAATCTCGGGATACCCCTGGCAAAGGCGGTGATTGGTTTGGCGGGGGGACCGGTCTGGAAGGCAAATTTAATGGAAAGGTTTAGAAGGTTTGCGGCAAAAAAGATTGCGGATGGTTTCTTTCTTGTCTGCCTTGGACATATCCACGAGCCAGTTCTGGAAAGGATAGGGGAGGGGTATTACTTAAATCCTGGCGACTGGCTGAAAAATTTTACTTATGGGATAATAGAGGGGGAGGAAGTTAGATTAGCGCGGTGGGGAGAAGATTCGGCTGAGGAGATTAAAGACCTGGGCAAATAGGATTCCGGTCGCTAAAATTAAAGGCCAGGGATGAAGGGCAGAAATCGTGGTTTCCAAACGTCTCAAAGTAGAAATTGAGCCTGTTGTCCGATTCCTAATTATACCTAAAATAACACCAATTATTGAGAGAATGAAGATAAACCAAGTTAACCCACTGTAACCGGGGATTTTTATCCTCTTCGCCTTCAGGGAAGGTAAATATAAAAGGGTGAGGATGAAAGATATTAAAATAATCGTGAAGAAGATATAACCTAAAGTGGAATGCCTCCTTTTTGGAAATGTCCACATCCCTGCCTTGCTCATTCCTATCCAGGCATTATAAATACCCAGGATGAGAGCAGTGATTAAAAGAATAAGTTGGATTATTAAATAACTTGGCATATTCTTATATTAAATAAAAACTTGAAAAAGTCAACAATAATAATTTACTTGGTAATTAGCAGTATGCCTATTTTAAAATTAGGGCTTTTTTAATCATTTTCTTTTTCGGGGTATCAAGGATAAAGAAATAGATGCCGGAGGGAAGCCTTTTGTTTGAATTGTCATTTCCGTTCCAGCGGATATTATAATTGCCCGGTTTTTTAGTTCCTTGAATTAAGGTTTTAACTATCTTTCCAGAAATATCACTGATTTGTAATTTAATGTTTGTTTCTTCGGAGAGCGAGAATTTAACATTTGCGAAATTTCTGATTAAATTGGGTTGAATTATTAAATTGAATTGCCGGGGAGTAAGAATTTGTCTTTCTTCAATCCCGGTTGGCGTGATGCTAAATAAGCCATCTGACTCGTCATACTGC
>JBBIHO010000133.1:0-3496 GCA_037446935.1 Caldifarciminota bacterium
ATGAATCATAAATCCTCCTTTCTAAAATTATCGTCCCTTCAATTTGATCATTAAAAACCCTTTCCAAGCGAACTGGAAAAAGACCACGGGGAAGTGGCGGATTAAGAATTCTCACCCTTAGATAATTGTCGGTTATTGCCTGCCCTTCTCTTTCTCTAACCGCCAAAAGTTTTTGGAATAAAAATCGTCTCCGATAAGAAAGAGCCTTCTGCCTCCCTAATTCCCGCAAAATATTAACCCTTCGTCTCTTCTCTTGTGGCGGAACGGTATCCGGAAAAGAGAAGGCAGGTGTGCCAGGTCGGGGAGAAAAAGGGAATATATGAAAATAACCAAAAGGCAATTCGGCGAGAGCGTATCGGGTCCTTTCAAAGGCATCTTCTGTCTCATTAGAAAAACCAGCAATTATATCACATCCGATGTTTGCCTCGGGTAGAAATGAGAGAAGCATAGAAACCTTCTCTCTAACCTCCTCTGGTGAATAGTGCCTACCCATTCTTAAAAGGACATCCTTATCCAGAGATTGAATGGGGATATGAAAGTGGCGGCAGACCGGAAGATGAGCAATCGTTTTAATTAAACCCTCCTCAATTAAATCTGGTTCTAATGAAGAGAGCCGAATCCGGAAATCTCCCTTGACCTTGTCAAAAATCTTCACAAGAAGCGAAGAAAGTGTTGAATTCACTTCCTTACCGTAGAGTCCAAGATTAAGACCGGTCAGAACGATCTCCGAAAAACCAGCTTGCACCATCTCCCTAATCTCCGTAATCACTGCCTCTTCGTTTTTGGAGCGAACCTCCTTCCCCCGAACCTTGGGAACTATACAGAATGTGCAAGAACCATTACAACCGTCAACTATCTTCAAAAATACCCGGTTACGAGAAGGCGTGGGAAGAATATCCTCAATCATTGCCTCTTTCTCCTTTTGACTAATGACCCGCGCGACATTGGGTATCTTTTTTATCCTTTCCCCCGCCAACTCGGTCAGACAACCGGTCACGATAACCGGTTGTCTCCGGGCATATCTCCTGATAATTGAAAGTGATTTTCGTTCCGCTTCTTTTGTGACCGCACAGGTATTTATCAAAACCGCATCGGCATTCACTCCCCATCCGGAAAATTCAATTAGGGAATAACCTCTCTTCTTAAAATAAGTAGCAAGATAATCCCTTTCTGCATAGTTGAGCCGACAACCAATATTAACCAGTGCCAGATTGTAGTTTTTGCCTTTCCTTGGGCAGAGGGAATCTTTCAAATTTGGCTCCTGTCTCTATTACCTACACATTACTTATTTTAGATGGTCTTCAAGGCGAAACTTCTTCCTCAGCCTCTTCACCGGTATCTCTTCCACCAATTCCGGTTTTTCCTTTCGCCACCTTTCTGTAAGCAGAATTCTCCTTTTATCAAAATCTATCTTTAAGATTGCGAGTTCTAATTCCTCGCCGATTTTATACGCTTCTTTTAACTTCCTCTCCCGCTCCCGCAGTTGATTTTGTGGAACGAAGCCTTCTAAGCCATAAGGTAAGGAAATAACCAAACCGGTGTTCGGAATATCTAAAACCTTAGCCCTTAGAACATCTCCCTCTTTATATTCCTTGGAAAATTGATAGAGAGGGTCTTCCTTAGTATGCTTCAAGGAGAGGGCAATCTTCCGCTTCTCCTTATCAATTTCTAAGATGACCGCCTCAATCCTCTGCCCCTTTTTTACAATCTCCTTTGGCGAAGTGACACGCTTTGTCCAGGAAAGGTCGGAATTGCGGATTAAACCCTCAATCCCTTCTTCAATCTCACAATAAACCCCGTAATCCCGAAAGGTTTTCGGAAAACAGAAGACCCGATCTCCCACCTTATATTTCTCATCAATTACTGACCAGGGGTCGGGCATCGTCTGTTTCAGCCCCAGTGAGATCCGCCGATTTTCCCGATCGATGTCTAAGACTATCGCCTCCACCTCATCGCCGACCTTTAAGAGTTGCGAAGGATGATGGATCTGTTTCGTCCAGGACATTTCTGAGATATGGATCAATCCATCAACCCCCTTTTCAATCTCCACAAAGGCGCCGTAGTCAGTAATCGTTGTCACCTTGCCCTTAACTCGGGAACCGCAAGGATACCTCTCCTCGATCGTAGCCCAGGGATGGGGAATGAGTTGCTTAAGACTAAGTGTCACCTTCTCAGTTGCTTTATTAAAGGCGATTACCTTTGCCTTTATCTTCTGCCCAATCGTAAAGATTTCACTCGGATGGCCAACCCTTTCCCAAGAGATTTCCGAAACCGGTAGCAGGGCGTCCACACCATTCAAATCACAAAAGAGACCGAAGTCCGTTATACTCTTCACCGTCACCTCATACAACTCCCCAATCTTAATATTAGAGAAAAGGGCCTCCTTTGCCCTCTCCCTCTCCTCTTCTAACACCCGCCGGTGCGAAACAACGAGATTTAATTTATCTAAATTCACCGTCGTTATCTTCACCATTATCTCCTTTCCGATCCACTTGTCTAAGTCTCCAACCGGTCGCAAATCAACATGGGAGTTCGGCAAAAATGCCTCTGCCATTCCGAATATCTCAACCAAAAGTCCACCCTTCACCTTTTTCTTCACCACCGCTGGTACCGGTTCTTCCTTTTCGTATTTCTCCCGAATCGTATCCCAGACCATTTTGAAATCCGCCCGTCTCTTTGAGATAACCGGAATCCCTTGTCGATTCTCCAACCTCTCTAAGAAAACAAATATCTCCTTCCCTTCTTTCGCCTCTTCGCGGTTCCGGAATTCGTCTAAGGGAATAATCCCTTCTGACTTAAACCCTAAGTCAACGATGACCGAGTTACCCAACACCTTTAAAATCCTTCCCTTTATAATCTCTCCTTCTTTCAAGGTGCCAAAACTTCCTTCATACATATCCTTCAGATTATTATCTTTCATCTTAAGAATTCCTCCTCTTCATACCTTTTACTATATTCAAGAAAAGCTCACCGGGCGTTGATGTGCCCGAAACAAAACAGACTTTATTCACACCTAACTCTGCCAACTTCTCCCTCACCTCCGCTACCTCCTTCTCTTCTTCTATCCAGAAGGCGGTTCTACCCGAGAAGCGAGCAATTTCGTATAACCGCCGGGTATTGGCGCTCTTTTTACCGCCGACAATCACACAGGCATCAGCTGTCAAAACCAGTTCTCTGAACCGCTCCTGCCGCCGGAGGACCTCCTGGCAGATGGTATTAAAAATCCGCAATTCCGGGAAGTCAACCTTAATAATCTCCGACAGGGCAGATTCCAAAATTGGCTTGGCAACCGTCGTCTGACAGACAACACAAATCTTATCCCTTTTGAGAATCCGCAGCGGAAAGGAATTCTCTCTTCTCCTAAAATGCCCACAATTAACTGGAAATAGAAATCCCTTTCCGGCGATACTTCCCATAATTGAGGCAACTTCCGGGTGATTCTTATCACCAATCACCACTACCTTATAATCCTTTTCTGCTAACATCTTAGCAATCT
>JBBIHO010000133.1:3523-5495 GCA_037446935.1 Caldifarciminota bacterium
AGGTCGTATCTAATAATCTTATACCATACTTTTTGATATTTTGCAAGTGGGTAAGGGATATTCCATGAGTCCTTATTGCCAAGACCCCATTTAGATTCCTTCTTATCCGGGAGATTGGGCGAATCCCCTCCTTTCGCAACTTCTCTACTACCGAACGATTATGAATAATCTCGCCCAAGGTATAGACCACTTTATACCTCTTTTTCGCTTCGGCTAAGAGCGCAAGCGCTCGCTTCACCCCGGAGCAGAATCCGTATGGTTTAACCACTAACGCCTTCATAAATATCCCCTCATCTCTTGCAACCTAATTCCCTCACCCTTTTTTCCAACTGAATGGTAAATTCTCGCAAAAGAGCCCGGGTGCTTCGCACACCCTCTCGCTTCATTTCTCCTTCCCTCTTCGGATAGACCGGCGGACCAAATCTCACCTCAATCTGCGGCAAGGCATAGGACTTTCTAAACCCTCTCTTTGCCAAATCCCTATCCACCAAAGTTCCGATAATTGAATCGGCAACCCCGCTGACAAAACAGGGGATAACCACTGCTCCAGTATAATGAGCAATAAATCCAATCCCAGCCTTAAAACTTCCTAACCTACCATCTTTACTCCTCGTCCCTTCCGGAAAGAGAAGAAGCGTCTTATTCCTCTCTATCAAATCCTTAATCTCCAATAATAAACTTTTCGTAAACATCCCCCTTTTTAGAGGCAGGGCATTGAAACTTTTGATGAGCCAACGGAAGAATTTTGAATGGCAGAATAATTCCTCCTTTGCTAAAAAATATAATTCCCTCTTCGCCGCTAAAACAAGAAGCGGTGGGTCAAAATTAGAAGTATGATTGGCAACAATAATTGCCCCACCCTGAGGAATATTCTCCCGGCCCAAAACCTTTAATCGCAGCAATAATTTAGCAATTGGATAAATAAAGAATATCCCAAAAAGAAAACGCCACTTCATATCTCACATCGATCTTTCATAAGTGCCTTTATCAAACCGACCAATATCTCTACCTCTTCCTCAATTGTCAGGTTTGTTGTATCAATATAGACCGCCTCCGGTAATTTAATTAATGGACTCACCACCCGCTGCGAATCTATCCGATCCCTTTCCCTTAAATTTTGTATCACAAAAGGAAGCGCAACCGAAATCCCCTTCTCGCTCAACTCCTTCTTCCTTCTCCTTGCCCGCTCTCTCAAATCACAGTCAACAAAGACCTTTAGGTCCGCATCCGGGAAGACAACACTGCCGATATCCCTCCCTTCACATATCACATTCCTTCCCTTTACAATCCTCCTCTGCAACTTAACCATCTTCTCCCTTACCTCCTTTATCTCTGAGATATAAGATACCATCTTATCAACCATTGGCTGGCGCAACTTATCAGTAACATCCTCGCGGTTTAAGTAAATCTTCACCCTTTCTCCATCCCACCGAAACGAAATCCTTGTCTCCAAAAGGAGAGGCTTCAATCTCTTAATATCTTTATAATCCACCTTCCTTCGCAAAACCTCAAAGGTAAATGCCCGGTAGAAAGAACCGGTTTCCAGATAAAAGAAATTGAGTCGCTTGGCAGATAACTTTGCCATCGTCGTCTTTCCCGAACCCGAAAGACCGTCAACCGCAACCTTGAAGTTCTCCATCCAATATTCTACTCATAATTTCTGATTTTTCAACTGACGGCAAGTGATCTTAGAGGGGTCTAATCTGTGGCGTAACAAAAGGTCTCAATGAGGGTGTAATTGAGAATCTAATTTGGGTTTAATTGGCAATTTAGTTATAGGCTAAATCCCAGAACCGACACTGGTGAGAGGAAGGTGATTGACAGATTAAAAATCTGAGATTAGAATAGATTTTAATAAGGAGGAGTTATGAAAAGGTATCTTATTCCTTTTCTCCTGCCCGGTTTAATTTGGGCGATATGGGATACCGAATGGCTTACCATTAACCGCTGGGGATGCATCCTGAATAACTGG
>JBBIHO010000134.1:0-5414 GCA_037446935.1 Caldifarciminota bacterium
CACTTCTTCTCATCTCCGAATGGCAGAAGCGATTAGGAACTTAATCCACTCATCTATCTTCCTAAAAGATCAATTCCTAAAAACCGCACCTTCTTCTTAACCAAAGAGCAAATTTTACCAAAGACGAAACATTATCCGAACTAAAATAGCAAAAATTCCCACAACAAAATAAGCATTTCGTCTTTGGGAATCTTTTTCAGTGCCGGCAGCCATTCAAAAATTTTTTTCGCTTCCTCAAAAACCACCTCAAATCAGCAGATTTTTCAACGGTCAACAGGCACGACTCACAATTAACCTGTTATCTATTGGCAACTATCAGGTTTGCGATATGTTGCAAGGTCTCTTGTGTTCGGCGGCTCATCTCCTCAATTAACTGCCGGGTCCTTTTATTCACCTCTTCAATTCGTTTCGTTTGTCAAGTCTGATTGACCATATCGCCAAAACGACGGCAAACGCCGCAATCACCACTGATGATATTCCTAAGAAGACCGCCATAGTTTATTATACGGACTAAAATAGCAAAAGTGAATCACCCCGATAAACGGTCAACATACAATTCACGGCATTCATTCCATCTTCACCATCTTTTGTTTGTGAACTTACCGGTTCCAAGCCGATGAGAATAACCACCGATTGTTGAGTTATCTATCAATCTAAGAATATTGACTTCTCAGAAATTTTCACTTATAATTTAATATGAAATTTAAGACCCGACAGAAATCAGGAAGATACCTGCCAAAATATAAATCCACCGTAGTCATTGAAAAAGATGAGGATGGGATTTTTATCATCTCCTGCCCAGCAATTCAAGGCTGCTATACCCAGGGCGAGGCCTTAAAAGAAGCGATAAATAATATCAAAGATGCCATCGCCCTTCATATCCGGGCGCGAAAGGAAATTGGCGAGGAAATCCCAATAGAAGTTATGATAGAAGAAATTGAGGTAAGTGCCTAAACTTTACTTCTGAAAAAATTTATCCGACAAAGTGGCAGTCATGCCGTTCTCCGCCATTCTAATGGAAAGGGGACGACAGTTCCGATCCATCCGGGAAGAGATGTAAGTAAGGGAATTTTAAGAAAGATAATAAAGGATGCCGGAATAACTGTTGAGGAATTTAATAAACTAAATAAGACTCCCTTTTAGAATTATTAAGCTGCCGGGCGGGGATTTCTCCCCGCCCTCGCCTGCTTTCTATCTACTGTCTCCTGTCTACTATTTTAACATCACCATCTTCTTCGTCGCCGTAAATTCACCGAATAAAATATAGCGCTGTTCTCTATTTGCTCTTAGATGAATCTAGTACGGCGAGCTTGACGCAGCAACTATTGCAACAACCACTCCAACCCATACAAGCCACCCAACAAGTGCCCCGGTAATGCGTTGGCTTTTTTGTTCACTCTTACCTTTCTGGTAGCCATCTTGGTACCCCTTAGTGCGTCCATCTTGGAAACCTCGGTCGTATTGTCCCAGTTGTTCTCCTCGTTGTTGCTGTTCTTGCTGTTGTTGCTGTTGTTGCTGCTGTATAATTATTTGAGCCTCCGGTCTAGTCGGTTGCTGCGATGGCTGTGACGTTCCCGCGCCAAAGTCAATGTTTAAGATGTTACCTTTGTCAATCCTTAAGGTGCCGTAAGATGTTTTGACAACTACCTCGGTGTCCGTCTGACTCGTAATCGTTCCGGTAATCTTTGACCCATCACGAAGAGTAATAATCTCAGCGGTTCCCGTTATAAAAGTTGCCAGCAATATTAAGGCAACAATTTTCACAAAACCCCTGTTCTCCATTATATCTATCATCATAATATACCCCCTCTAAGGCATTACAGCGGCTATAATGACCCCAATTAAACCAAGGAGAAATCCCATTCCAAAACCACACCCAAAGCCTTGATGTTCTTGTTTTCCCTTGTCATAGCCCTCCCGATAACCAATCTCATATCCGGCCCTGTAGCCACGCTCGTAATCTGAACCATATGAATATGGAATACTCGGAGGCACTTGACATATTTCATAAGATTTAGGAGTTGGGTCTTTAGACTTTTGTTTCGCTGCCTCCATTCCGGCGGCTAGACCGTCAGCATATCCTTTTTCCTTCCCGGCCATATAGGCTTCGTTGGCGCTGGTGAAATGACCGGTAGTATCAGGTACTTCTACCGGTTGTGCGGCAAGTATAGTAGTAAATATAAGTAAACTAATTATTTTTACCTCTTTCATTGTGCCCTCCTTATTTAACCAAAAATTAAGACCCGTGCCCTTCTTCGCAAAAGAAAAATCGCTACTCTTTACTTTTGCGATATGTCTTAGAATAATAAGTTTTCTCCCGTAGCATAAGACCTCTATTCTCTGCACCGCCTTTATCAAAGAGAGAAGGTTCTGCCGGGACTTCTCCGGCAGGAATTAAGGTTAAATTGCTTTGAAGATAAACCTCCTCTTTCTTGACGCTCAACGCCTTACGCCGAACGCCTAACGCTAAAAAAAGACTACGATTATAAAATTTTAAGTATGAGATGCCGAAACAAGTTCGGCATGACAATTTGGTTAAAAGGTTAAGATTCTGTCTGTCTGTCTGTCTGTCTGTCGCAAAATCTGTGCCAGATTGTTAAACTCTGGCCAGAATTGACCCTTTCTGCTCATAAGATTATTATTACACCAGAATTTTTGGAGAAGTCAACAGCGCATTTCATTATATTCGGTGAATTCACGGCGGCGGAGTCCTGTCAAATCCAATTCCCCACTTTTCGGGTCCAACCTTATCTCCCACTCCTCCATCGTAACCGCACCAATAACAACTTTTACCCTCTTCCCATCAATTTCGCCAATTTCATCTACGGAATCGCCTTGGTATCAAAGCCAAGACCTTCTATCTTTCCCCTCAGGAGACAAACTTCTTTAACCTCAATCGCCCGACCACCGAGTGCGACACGATAAGGCTCAGGCACGGGTAGAAACGAAACTGTTTTCAGGAGTTCTTTCTCAGCATAAGTATTTGTCGCACCGGTATCAAAAAGAGCAAACGCCGGCTGCCCTTCAATCTCAATCTCTTTAATAATTCTACTTAAACTAAAATTTTCCAACCCGTCAAGCCCAAAATCTCTTTCTGACCGCATCTTTGAACTATAAGAAAAGGATAAAAGGAAAGTCAAGCGCCGTCCAACTACTTTCCTTTTGCCCGATTTAATGGTATTAGAGAAAAATAACCAATGATAATCCATCCCGTTAGCGCAGCGGAACGCCAGTTCACTTTATCCCTTCAAAACTTTTATCAATTCTCTTGTCTTATCACCTTCGGTAACGATGAGTTCAGAAAGTTTTTCTATCATCTTACTCATATTTTGTATCATCTCTCGTGTCTTTTCACTTTCGGCTGCGATGAGTTTGGAAATCTCTCTTCGGGTCATTCTGCCATTATAAACCAAAAAGACCCATCCAATAAGGGCGAAGATTCTCGCCCCAGATGCGATTAACATAAAAAGTTCTAAAAATGTCATATCTTTATTCTAAGATACCAAGGGTAGCCATTTTACCCGAACCTAAACCCTTTTCTTATTACTTATTTTTAACAGTGTATCAATGAGAAATCTCATCTTGCCAACTCAACCGTCTCCTCTTCCGCAAGAAAAGCGGCATAGCGTTGGGTTTCGTCAATGTCTCCGGCCTCTGGATAGGGATAGGATTTAAGAATTGTCTCCTTTGTCTCGCCAGATGCTAAAAGCCCAAGTAAGCGGGAAACTGGGGAATGAAGTCCCTAAATCCATGGCTTGCCAAGGCAAACATTTGGATTCACGGTAATCCGCTCAAACTTCATATCTTTCACCTCCAAGTTTTCTAAATTTTAATAATTGTTAACCGCCCACTAAATTATAACTGAAAAAATTAAAGTAAAGTCAAGGGAAGTTTCCCATCCTTTTGGTAAAAAGCATCTTATTTATGGGCGAAAAGCCAATCTTTGCCAACACCGATATTAACCTCTAAGGGAACCGAAAGGCTAACAACCTTTTCCATCCTCTCTTTTATTAAAGTCTTCGCCTCTTCAATCCTCTCTTCTTCAATCTCAAAGAGAAGTTCGTCGTGAACCTGAACTAAAAGACCACCCTTAAATTTCCTTTCCGCCAGTTCCCAATCAATCTCAACCATCGCCTTTTTTATTATATCAGCGGAAGAACCCTGAACCGTTGAATTTATTGCCAATCTCTGACCTAATTCCTGTTCTATCTTATTATTGGAGAGAATCTCTGGCACTGGTCTAATCCGCCCGAATATTGTCCGGGTAAAACCCCGCTCCCTGGTCTCCGCGATAACCCTCTCTCGCCACTCCCGAACCTTTGGATAAAGGGCAAAATACTCCGCCATAAAATTCCTTGCCTCTTCCTTTGGAATCCGCATCCCTTCGCTCAAGCCAAATTCACTCATCCCATAGATTATCCCATAATTTACCGCCTTTGCCATTCGCCTCAAATTCTCATCAACCGTTTCGGTCTTAAAGATTGCCTTTGCGGTCTCCGTGTGAACATCTCTACCCTTCTCAAAGGCGGCAATTAAATTTTCTTCCCGGGCAAAATGGGCCAAAATTCGCAGTTCAATCTGGGAATAATCAGCGGAGACAAATAAAAATCCATCCTCAGCAATAAATCCCTTTCTTATCCTCTTTCCCCATTCTCCCCGAATTGGGATATTTTGCAGATTCGGTTCTGAGGATGATAATCTGCCGGTTGCGGTTCCGCATTGATTGAATGAACTATGGATTCTTTTGCTCTTTTCATCAATCAAAGCGCAGAAAGGGTCTAAATAGGTATTCTTTATCTTCACCACCTCCCGATATCTTAATATCTTCTCAATTATTGGATGCCTTCCTAAGAGTTCTAAGAGTGTTGAATAATCAGTTGAGAAATCCTTCTTCCCTCTCCTCTTTGGTGGCAGACGCAATTTCTGAAAGAGGATATAAGAAAGTTGGGAGGGTGAGTTAATATTAAATTTAATCCCAGCATCTTTATAAATCTCCTTCTCCCAACCCTTTATCTCACCCACAGCAGTTTCGGCAAGGGAACGAAAATATTCCCGATCAATCTTAATCCCCCTCTTTTCCATCTTATAGAGGCAGTAGATTAAAGGAATTTCAATCTTCAATACCTCATTAAGTCCCCGGGCCGCAATCTCCGGCTCCAACTCTTTATAAATACTGAATATATTAGCCGCCTGTTCCGCAGGGGAAAGTTCACCGACAAGCCGCCTCTTCCTTAAAAGAATTAAGTCGGAGAGTTCATATCGCTTTCGGTTTGGCTCTATAAGATAATAACCAATCTTTATATCAAAGACCGGTGGTCTAATCCCTCCCCCTTCTTGATGGAGGATTTCCTTTAAGTCATAGAATATCTTAAAGACCTTATCATCCCTTAAAAACCTCTCCCCTATCTTCTTTT
>JBBIHO010000135.1:0-5289 GCA_037446935.1 Caldifarciminota bacterium
CGATGGGCGGCAACAATCTCCACCATATTCTTCTTTGGCTCCGCCTTTGGTGTGCCTTCGGGTGTGGTTGTTGTCCAGGCGAAACGGGGTGTTGCTGAAGAGCGTTGGATTCCGGTATTCATATACGCCTCGTTGTCATAGCAAGCATAGATTATATCATCATTTCTTTCGCAGGCACCAGAAAGCGCCTGGATGCCGATATCAGCGGTTCCACCATCACCAGCAAAGGCTAAAACAGAAATATCCCTTTTATTCTGAATCTCCAATCCCGCCTTAATGCCCGATGCCATAATCGCCGCGGTTTCAAAGGCGGTGTGATAGACCGGAACCATTAAACAATGGAGAGGAAAAGGACCATCAATTATTGACCAACAGCAGGCAGGTATGACAACGATGGTATTCTTACCGAGTGCCTTTAACACATACCGCATTGCCAAGGCACCGCCACAGCCGGGGCAGGCAAAATGTCCCTGATTCATCAGTTCAAAGGTCTGGTTAGAATCTTGCCAACGCCTCTTGGCTTCAACTGAAATACCTTTCATAACCTTACCCCCTTAAAGATAACATCCTCGGTCGGATAGTCCGTCTTAAAGACATAGTCAATCACCTCTTTTATATCCTCGCCTCGCACATCCCGACCACCCAGTCCCATTATGAAATTGAATATCGGGATGCGCCGGTATTCGTTGTAGAGAACTGACTTTATCTCTTGGGCAAATATCCCAGAATGACCAAAGGATATATTCCGGTCAATAACCGCTACCTTTTCCGCTCTTAATAGAACCTCTTTTATCTCATCCCGGGGAGTTGGTCGGAATAACCGAATCTTCAACAAACCAACCTTTCTCCCCTTCTTTCGCTCCTCATCAATAACCTCCCGGGCAGTGCCGGTTATCGTTCCCGAAGTAACGATTATCACCTTTGCATCATCACAGTGGTATGGTTCAATTAGACCATAGCCCCGGCCAAAAATCTTCTTAAACTCTAAATCCACCTCCTTTGCGACCCTTAATGCCTCACGATGTGCCATCTCAATCTTAATCCGAATCTCATAATAATAATCAGGGCTGGTCAATCCACCAAATGCCTGCGCTCGTTCCACATCTAAATAGTGGCGTGGTTTATAAGGGGGAAGAAAAGAATCGCAGAGTTCAATGGAAGGTATATCTACTGGTTCTGATGTATGAGAAAGGACAAAGGCATCTAAGACGAACATCACTGGCAGGAGAACCTTTTCCGCAATCTTAAACGCTTGGATTGTTGTATCTAATACCTCTTGATTACTTTCGCAATAGAACTGAATTAAGCCAACATCTCTCTGGGAAAGGGAATCGTTCTGGTCAGTCCAGACCGACCAGCCCGGTCCCATTGCCCGGTTGATATTTGCCAGGACAACCGGTAAGCGGGCACCAACCGCCCAGTGGAGCATCTCATGCATCAAAGCCAATCCATGGGCCGATGTCGCAGTGAAGGTCCTTGCCCCGGCTATTGCCGCCCCGATACAGGCCGACATTGCGGAATGTTCCGATTCCACCTTAACAAATTTCGCATTCAAAAGACCGGTAGCACAAAATTCCGAAAGCAATTCTACAACCTGGGTCTGGGGTGTGATTGGATAGGCAGCAATCACCTGTGCCCTTGAGAGGAGAACACCATAAGAGACAGCATGGTTACCAGTAACGACCTTCTTTACCCCGGTGATTTCTTCCAGTTTCATAATCCTCCCTCCGGATACATTGTAATGGCATTTCTTGGACATTCAACCGCACAGACCCCACATCCCTTGCAGTAATCGTAGTTAAACTCATAGCCATCCGCCAATCTTTTCACGGAAAGGTCAGGGCAGAAGACATAGCAGTTGTCACACCGATTGCAGACCCCGCAGGAGAAACACCGCGCCGCCTCGGTCAAAAATTCCTCTTCACTATAACCTAAATTCACCTCCTGAAAACTCCTCCTTTCCTTTCTTGCCAACTGCCGCATCTTTACTCGCGGTGCCTTATCAAAATAGAAGGTATTCAACTGAGCAAAATTAACCGGTTCCCTCTCATCTTTGATTGGTAATTGCTCTTTTAACCCCAAATCAAATAGAATCCTCTCCGCTACCTTCCTGCCCGCAGCAATTGCGTGAGCCACAGTCTTTGGTCCGGTAACACAATCGCCTCCGGCAAGGATATTCTTCTGATTGGTCTCTCCCCAATCATTAGTCTTAATTCCCCATCCGGTCTTTTCCAACTCCTTCGGAATCATCTCCAATTCAACCAATTCACCAATTGCCTTAATCACCGTATCCGCCGCAATCGCAAAATTTGAACCCCTTATTGGAATTGGCCTTCTCCTTCCCGAGGCATCCGGGGCACCCAGTTTCATTCTAATGCATTCCAGCCCCTTTACTTCCCCTTTCCTGTTTAAGAGAACCTTAACCGGTGCCACTAAAAATTCAATCTTAATCCCTTCCTTCTCCGCTTCTTCTATCTCTTCTGGACTTGCTGGCATCTCCTGTTTTGTTCTGCGGTAAAGGATGACAACCTCCCTGCCCAGTCTTTTCGCAACCCGGGCACAGTCAACTGCGGTATTGCCACCACCAATCACCAAAACCTTTTTCCCAAGATGGCTTCGCTTTCCTAAGTTTACTCTTCGTAAAAGAGAGATACCTTCTAAGACCCCTTTACTTTCTTCATTCGGTATATCTAAACTTCTCTCCTTCTGGGCACCAATCGCCAAAAATACCGCAGAAGATCTTCTTCGTAAGGCATCAAGCATTATATCCCTGCCAAAGGTGATATTAGTTATGAACCTAACACCCATCCTTTCCAACTTTTTAATCTCTTTATCTAAGATCTCACGAGGCAAGCGATAGGCGGGAATCCCTGTTCGCAAGAGACCGCCTGGTAAATCCTCCCTCTCTAATATCTCAACCTGTATCCCTTCCTTTGCCAGATAATAGGCACAGGCAAGTCCGGCCGGACCGGAGCCGATCACCGTTACCTTCTTTTCACTCCTTGGTTTTTTTGGCTTCTCCTTTCTCTCTACCTTATTTAGTCCATAATCACCGAGGAATCGCTCAATATTATGAATTCCAATTGGTTCATCAAATTCCCGACGATTACAGGCATCTTCACAAGGATGGAAGCATACCCGACCGGTTATTGCCGGAAAGGGATTCTTCTCCAAGATGGTTCGGTAACCCTCTTCGTATCTTCCTTGGAGTGCCAAATAGATATATTTCTGAATCTCCTCATTAGCCGGACAGGCATCCTGACAGGGAGGGAGTTTATTCTCATAGACCGGCCGGAATATCCGCCAGGTTCCGGTCTTATTCAAAAGGGTCGTATCTAAGGAGATTGCACAGAGGGGATAATCGGATTCTTTCATCTCCTTAAAATTTCGTGCCATTATAAGCCTCCCGCATCGCCATAATATTATCCTCTGCCCTCTTTTTAATATATTCTCTTATACTCTCTTCTAATGTCTCAAGGGAAACAATTGGTAAGATCCTGAGAATTGCCCCTAACATTGCGGTATTCACAATCGGTGCTGTCTTTGGTCCTAATTTATATTTTATCGCAATGGTGGTCGCATCAACTGTCGCCACCGAATAATCAGGGAAGTTATACTCTTTTGGAAGAGCGCTTGTGTTTATCAAGACCCAGCCTCCCTTTTTCAGTCCTTCAAATATCGGCACCTGATTTATCAAGACCTTATCAAAGATTATAATATGGTCAGGCGAATAAGCCTTATATCTTATCCTTATCGGATTATCAGAAAACCGTAAGAATGCCTGAACCGGCGCCCCTCTTCTTTCCACACCGAATTCCGGAAATGTCTGGACAAACTTATTCTCTTTGAATAGGGCGGTGGCTAAGATTTCCGAAGCGACAACCGCCCCTTGGCCACCCCTTCCGTGAAATCTAATCTCTACCATTTCAATAAAATTGCCGACCAGGTAAACCCGGTCCCAAAAGATGTGAGAAGGACCTTTGAGCCATCCTTTATCCTTCCCTCACGATAGGCTTCATCTAATGCCACCGGAATGGTGGCTGCTGACATATTACCACAACGGACCAAGTTAAGGTATGTCTTTTCTTTGCTCACTTTCAGTCGTTCCAGAGTCGCATCAATAATTCTCATATTTGCCTGATGGGGGATGAATAAGTCAATCTCTTCGGAGGAGATACCGGTTTCTTCTAAGACCCTCTTTGCTGCCTTTTCCATCCAGATTATCGCATTTTTGAAGACCTCTCTCCCTTCCATATGGACGGAATGAAGTTTCTTCTTAACCGTCTCTTCACTTGCTGGCATCCTTGTCCCACCAGCCGGTTGATAAAGGAGTGGGGCGAGAGAACCATCTGCCCCCCAATAAGAGGCTAGAATTCCCGAATCACCGTCAGAAGGAACAACAACACAGGCACCAGCACCGTCACCAAATAAGACACAGGTTGCCCGATCTTCCCAGTTGACCGCCTTTGACATCACCTCCGCTCCAATAACTAAAACCCTTTTTGCCCGTTTCCCAACAATGAGACTGGCGACGATTTCTAAGGCATAGAGGAATCCAGAACAGCCCGCATTAACATCAAATGCCGCGGAACCTTTAACCCCTAACCTCTTCTGTAACCAGCAGGCAGTAGAAGGATAGGTTGTATCCGGAGTAGAAGTCCCAACGATTATCGTATCCAATTCCCGAGCACTAATTTCGGCACTTCCCAGTGCCCTTTTTGCCGCCTCATACGCTAAATCGGATGTTGCCTGCTCCGGTTTTGCTACCCTCCGCTCCTTAATCCCGGTCCTTTCTGTAATCCATTCATCGGTCGTATCAACCATCCTTTCTAAATCAAAATTAGTTATCACCTTCTCCGGAAGATAAGAACCGGTTCCAACAATCTTCATCCTTCGCATATTACCGAATCACAACCAATTTCTGCCGGCTAACGGAATTCCCTTTAATCCCTTCTACGAAGTAGATTCCTGGTGGCAGTCGCCTTATGGCAAATAGACTCTTGGGATTCTCTTTGGAATAGAGAATATTACCGAGGATATCGTAAATTTTTAGGATTGCCATCTCTTTCGTTTCCAGTTGATGATAGACCGCAGTCAGTTCCTTTATTGGGGAGTTAATTTGCAATTGCCTTCTCATAGAGAAGGTGGGTTGTTGGTGGCGAAGAGACCTTTCAATTCCGACCAAACTTCTCTCCTCAGTCTCTCCATAATCTCCATCTTTCACCTGACCATAAAACCAGAATTCGTTCGTATTATTCCCAATCAGGCAGAATAGACCATCAGCACCTT
>JBBIHO010000136.1:0-5202 GCA_037446935.1 Caldifarciminota bacterium
ATTCATTGGTGATGGGTCATATCATCCGGCAAGGGATTTAAATCACGATGGGGTGGCAACTCCTTATGAAAATTATTCCGCTACTGTGGAATACCACAAGGCAACAGTTGACTGGGTAAATAATTACGGACCCGGAAGAAGAGTAAGATTAGGGTTTGAGTTAAAATTGAAGTAAAAGCCCTTACCATCGTGCGGGAGCGAAGCGATTGAATTGAAAGGCATTCATTCAGAAACCCTAACTCTCTTGCGGAACTACTTCTCTGTGGTACTAAAGAAGACAACCCTCTCCTTCCTTGATTTGATGAAAGTCATTTTGCCGGTCTATACAATTATGACAATCCTTTCCTTAACCCCGGTGATTAAAATCTTTGCCTCTCTCCTTAAACCAGCAATGGGAGTGTTCGGGCTACCCGGAGAGTGTGCCTTATCTTTAATCCTTAGCAATTTTATTAACCTCTATGCTGGAATTGGTATCATCCCCCTTCTGAATCTTTCGGAGAAGCAACTGAATACCTTAGCACTGATGCTTTTAATTTCCCACAGTCAAATCTTGGAAACAGCGGTTTTCATTAGATTAAAGACCCGCTACTTATTTCTCCTTTTATTAAGAATTGCAATGGCAATAGTTATTGGTTACTTAGTATCTCGCTGATGATTCTCATCTCGTATCTTAAAGGATTAGTTAATTTGAGTGTAAAGATATTTATCATCTTATTCTTAATCTTTGTCTTCTTAGAACTGGTAGAGCGAAGCGGATTTTTAACCAAAGGTTATAAACGAATTGTTCGGTTTATTCGTTTTTTGGGCTTCTCCGAAAAGTCATCCGCACCACTTTTTGCGGGAATTTTCTTCGGCATTATTTACGGGGCAGGTACGATATCCGAGTTGATAAAAAGGGAAGGCGTCAGTAAAAAGGAAGTCTTATTGGTTTCTGTATTCCTGGCGATGTGTCATGCAATTTTTGAAGATACAGGACTTTTTTTAGCCTTAGGCGCGAATATTCTCTGGTTGACTCTGCCTCGGATAATACTCGCCTGCCTCCTCACCTTCTTAGTGAATAGATGTTTTGATGAATCTTCCTAAAATATTATAAGGTTAATTTGGTCTCTTTGTCTGCCAGGTGTTAATGAAGGTGAAAAAGATTTGCGAAATGAAGCGCAAAGAATAACCTTAATTAAACTTGGGGGCGGTGGCATAAGGAGGTAAAGGCGCTCCAGATAACCGGATCTCGTTCTGACGCCCTGGACTCTTCCAACCTCAGTGTCCAGTACTTGAACCGATGTTCACCGCCCCCATAGAGTTCAAGAAGGGTCCTATTTGATGATGATTATTTTGTAATCCTCCTTCGTTTTCTCTGGCAATCGGATGAAATATATTCCCGCTGGTAAATCCCGAAGGTCAAAATGAGAAGAACCGGATTTCAGTTGAAGCGTCTTTATCTTTCTGCCTGTAGTATTAAAGATATGAATTACCGTCTCCTCTTTTCCGGATAAGAGATAGTTGAGTTGCTTGCCGCGGAGAATGGTCGGATAAATCCGCATCTCGCCTTTAACTACTTGGGAGAGGTCCTCTTCTTTGACTGGCACTACCGGTGAGCCGGTCTCAAAGGCAATCGCCCTTCCGGCAATGAGTGGTGCCTGGGCACGATGATAACTGCCGTTAACGAGTCCGCATATCCCGCGGGTTGAGTTATTATTCTCAATTCCGACGGTATTGCTCGTGTAGTTATTTGCCGAATAATACTGGAAGACTATCCGATTATCACCAGTCGGTGTTGGAATTGTTGTGTCATAGACGATGATTTCAAACTTATCCCAAGGTTCTCTTGGGTTATAATAATGGACCGAATCCCATTCAATTATGAAACGATGGGAATCCGGTTCATAGAGATACCAGATTCGGTTGCCGGTTGGCGGATATAAATCATCCCAGTTGATACAAATCATTGAATGGGGATTAGTAGAAGTCGGGTCAGGAAGTGGTTGGTTAGTATAGACCGCTGATGTTGTCCTTCCCGGAACTATCCAGCCATTGCCACAAACCGAAAGCGATTCCGCAAATCTCTGTCCATAATACTTGAAGACAAAGGGTAAGGGAATCCTGTAAGTCTGGTCATCAGAATTTATTGGCAATTGTGTCCCACGATTCCTCAACTCTATCCAACGATAGACAGGTCTCTGGAGATAAAAGGTGTCAATATTATCATAGGCATAGTAGACTGCTGGTTCGCCATCGGGAATCGGGTCGGTGATTGTGAGCATACCAACACCAACCGAAAATCCGACTTTCTGAGTGTATCCGCCATCCGCGGTGATGAAGAGAGTGCAGGGGACAGAAGTTTCGGGTCGGATTCTTGGGTCGGCATAAACGGTAAATCTATCCGCGTTATTAAGACCGGTAGAATCCTTCGGAATGAAGCCATAATTGGCAAGGGAATCCGTTACGGTGAATAAGGTATCGTAGTCCCGTAGGATTGCCCGGACATTATAGCCGTGTCCTAAACCAATATTTCTTATCCCAACACGCAGGAAGGCTTCTTCACCCGGGTCAACTCGGCCATTAGGTCGGGAGGCATGGGAATCGCTGACCAAATAATTCGCAAAGGTGAAGACTGGCGTGCCAACGGTAATCGTAAAACGGGAGACCCAGATTGAATCTAAATTGTCCTTACAGGCAAGCGTGCAAAGGATTGCATAGCCATTTCCCAAGCCGTTGTTAATCCGGAGATTATAGCCATTAGAACCGGTAAATGCGGAATCCTGTGGACCGATATTGCCGAAGTTTTTGATTGTATCACTTGATTGTGCCTGTGGGTCACGGGTAAAGAAACGGCCGACCACATTGTTTGCCGTCTGGGTGCCGAAGTTTTTCACCCAAGTCGGAAGTTCTAACTCCTCCCCGGGATTTGGTATACCATCGCCATTGCCTCTTGGCGGGGCATCATCAATCAGATGTCTTAAATAAGTGACAAAGCGTCCGGTAGAAATTATGCGTATTGAATCCTCATGGGGGAAGAAGTTCCTTGCGGATATGGTGATGAACATTGAACCAACCTGGGTAGGAGAGACATAAAGGGTAATTTGACCGGAACTATTTGTGCGGCCCTTGGCATAGACATTGGGTGGCATCCAGAGGCAGACGAGCGCTGATTCCAGAGGATTGCCATCTGGTCTGGTTACGGTGACCAGAACCGGGACATTACTACCAATATTTATTGCCTGGGGATAATTGGCAGAGAGATGGCGTGGTGAGTCATTATTAAGGGGAATTGCCGGGTCACCAAAGAGATTCCTCTCATAAGCCTCCCAGCGGAAACGGGAAGAGTCGGTCATTGGCCATAAGGGTCGGAGTTGGTCTTTGGCATGAGCCAATGCCTCTCCAACATAGACATAGCCGGAGCATAAAGGATGTCTACCAACTGGTATCTTAGGTAGGAATTTATAGAAGAAGTGATAGTTGTAATATTCCGCTACTCTTACCCAGCCAGAGCGCGCATTCATCATCACGGCGACAAAGCCATTCGGGGCAAAACAGGAAAGGGTCTCTGCCAGGCAGTTATTATATAAGTCAAAACTGCCGGGGTCACAGCAGACAGCAATCAGAACATTCAATTTATTTGCATTCGTTAAACCCATTGCATGGCTACCTCGGAAACTACCGTTCAACTCCATCGTCGTCGGTGTGCCGTGGGCAATGACTGAGGTGTAGCCGTAGCCGGCATTTATTGAGTCACAAAATCGCTGGGGTGATGGCTGAATATGGCCACCAGACATATACATCTTACAAGAGCGCCAGTCCGCAGGGGCGGCATTAGCGATTGAATCGTTAAATTCCATTGAGAAGGTAACCGCAACCGGAAGCAATGCCTTTTCAAAATAAGTGCTGTCCGGACTCTTCTCATAGCGGAAGAGCTTGGAAAGATTATTGGCAATCTCTTGGAAACTTTCGGTCGTAATCATTCCGACATAGACATCGGAATAGCCATCAATGGAATCCGCGGGTTCGCCGAAGATATTGTTGTTGTTAAAATCCCAGGTGCCGTCTAAATCGGAGAAGTAGATATCGCCAGGCAGATTTTCATTGCTTGTATAACGAACACGCAGTAATCGGTATTGCTGGGCCGGAGCATCCTGCCGCACAATGAAGAAGAAGATAGTCTGCCAGACACTATCCGCCTCCTTCACAAAGTTTCGCATCTTCTCCGGTAAGTCTCTTCCAGGGTAGATAGATTGTATATCTTCAATTGTCATAATCGTTGAAGGATAACCAAGTTTTGTCCGCCAGTAGCGCAGGGGTTCACAAGAATCCCGATAGATTTGAGGGGTGATTATTACATGCTCGTAATAACCGGGTGGTAGATTAAAGGAATTGGCAGGGGAGGTCCGAACCGGTGGCGCAAATCTCTTAACATCCTGCGGATTGAGGACGAGATCCATCACATCACGGGAGAGGATTTTTAATTTTTCCGGGGATAAGCGTTTGGGGACTATCTTCCCTTCCTCGTAGGCAACCCGAACTTTGATCTTTTCTACTAAATATAATTCTCGGCTTGCGGGAAGGTATCGGACAGGAAAGGTTAAGAAACGGCAGAGGCGAAATCCACCCTTATTACCCGACCCAACAAAATCAATCACCTTTTCCGGATAAATGGTTTTTAGGTTATAATATCTCTCCTGCGGCGGAACAAAAGGTGGTGGTGGTTCGGTGGGGGAGAATGTCCTTCCGATTTGCACTGGATAGAGCATATACTCACCGGGAATTCTCCTCTCATCCATAGAAATAATATCTACCGATTTTAATTCCGCATCCGCCGGAATGACAATATGAACCGGACAGACGGGTATTGATGGAGAACCAGGTGCCGCATCAATCTCCGGAGCATTTCCATAATTTACGAAGGTGTAGCCATCTTTCAGTTCTAATTTGAGGAGGGCTTGCGGAAAGTCAATATCGGTGACCAGCAAAGGCGGTGCTCACCGCCATTATGAAAAGAAACGAAAAAAGGTTTCTCATTTTGCCTTTCATTGTTCCTCCTTATTCCTCTTCCTCCTCCTCTTCCTCGCTAATACTGATTGATATTTCTACTTCTCTTAATTTTTTATCCTTTCCCCTGACCATTAAGAGATAAGTCATCTCTTCTTCTTCCTTTTCAATACTCTTTTCAATAATCTCGCCTGGGGCAAGGATTCCTACGATTTCCAT
>JBBIHO010000137.1:0-697 GCA_037446935.1 Caldifarciminota bacterium
TTTATATAAGGAAGAGAGATACATTCATACCCCGCAGGGAGCGGATATAAAGGTGGAATACCCGGAAAACTCTCCTCTGAGGGATGTGATCAATATGTGCGCCAATAATTACCTGGGCCTTTCCAGCCATCCCAAAGTAATTGAGGCCGCTCATAAGGGATTAGAGAGCCACGGCTACGGAATGTCATCGGTCCGCTTCATCTGTGGCACACAAAACATCCATAAAATCTTAGAAAGGAAGATTGCTAAATTCTTAGGAACCGAGGATGCAATTCTCTATTCCTCTTGCTTTGATGCCAATGCCGGACTATTTGAACCTCTCTTTACCGAAAAGGATGCGATAATCTCCGACCGACTAAATCATGCCTCAATCATTGATGGTGTGCGACTCTGTAAGGCAGAGCGGCATATCTTCCAACACGGCGATATGAAAGACTTAGAGGCACGCTTAAAAGAGACCCAAAATAAACGCTTTCGGGTAATCGCTACGGATGGTGTCTTTTCCATGGATGGCGACATTGCAAAATTGGACGAAATCTGTGAACTGGCAGATAAATATGATGCCTTGGTGATGTTTGATGATGCCCATGCCACCGGTTTTTTGGGAAAGACCGGAAGAGGGACTCATGAATTCCGCGGTGTTATGGAAAGGGTTGACATTATTACCACTACCTCTGGTAAGGCAATGGGCGGAGCC
>JBBIHO010000137.1:738-5200 GCA_037446935.1 Caldifarciminota bacterium
CCTCCGCCAACGCAGCCGACCCTATCTCTTCTCCAATACCGTAAGTCCCGCGGTGATTGCGGCCACGATTGCGGTTGTTGATCTGCTCTCCGAGACCACTGAACTGAGAGACAAACTGGAATGGAATACCAAATACTTCCGAGAGAGGATGACCGAAGCCGGATTTGATATAAAACCTGGCATCCATCCGATAGTTCCGATTATGCTTTATAATGCCAAACTCTCTCAGGACTTTGCCCGGGACTTATATTTTGAAGGTATTTATGTTATTGGCTTCTTCTATCCAGTAGTGCCAAAAGGTGAAGCAAGAATCCGGGTGCAACTTTCCGCTGCCCATAATAAAGAACATCTTGATCGGGCAATTGCCGCCTTTAAGAAGATTGGCGAAAAATACGGAATCTTAGGCAAGAAGCGGGAAGAGATTATTGAGAAATACGGACTGTAAAAAGAGAGTCTTTATTGACCATTCATTAAAAATCCTGTATATTTAAAGGATTTAACATAAGTAAACAAAACGGAGGAATATATGGCAGATAAACTTTCCCTGTCGGTTATTAAAGCAGACATCGGTGGTTATGTTGGACATTCTTCCAGCCACCCCCAGATTTTAGAAGAGGCAAGGAGTAAATTGACCGAAGCAAAAAGTAGTGGGTTAATTATTGACTTTTATGTCACCAGTTGTGGCGATGATTTAGAACTCATAATGACCCACCACAAAGGAGTTGATGCTTCGGAAATCCACCAACTTGCCTGGGATACCTTTGTTGCTTGCACCGAACTGGCAAAGGAATTGAAACTCTATGGTGCGGGTCAGGACCTACTCACCGATGCCTTTTCCGGTAATGTGAAAGGGATGGGTCCGGGTGTTGCCGAAATGGAATTTGAAGAGAGGAAGTCCGAACCGGTCGTCATCTTTATGGGAGATAAATGCGCACCTGGTGCCTGGAATTATCCTTTATTCAAAATCTTTGCCGACCCCTTTAATACTATTGGTTTAGTCATTGACCCCTCAATGCATGACGGTTTTAAGTTTGAAGTCCATGACTTCAAAAAGGACATAAATTATATCCTCTCCTGCCCCGAAGAGATGTATGACTTGTTAGTCCTGATTGGCTCACCGGAAAACTATGCAATTAAAAATGTTTATAAGAAGAATGGTGAGATTGCTGCGACAGCCTCAACTCAGAAATTAGCCCTAATTGCCGGAAGATATGTCGGAAAGGATGACCCGGTTTTAATTGTCCGTGCCCAGTCGGGATTACCTGCGGTCGGTGAAATCTTAGAACCATTTGCCTTTCCCCACCTCGTCAGTGGCTGGATGCGTGGTTCCCATTACGGACCATTGATGCCAACAAGCCAAAAAGAAGCAAATCCTTCACGCTTTGATGGCCCACCCCGGGTAATTGCGATGGGATTCCAAATCAGCCAAGGGATGCTTATTGGACCGAGAGATCTATTTAATGACCCAGGTTTTGATTATGCCCGCTACCAGGCAAACCTCTTTGCCAACTTTATGCGCACCCATGGTCCTTTTGAACCCCATCGTCTTCCTCTACCGGAAATGGAATACACAACTCTACCCGAGGTGTTAAAAAGATTGGAGGAAAAATTAAAGAAATGAAAAATTACCAATTTATTCTTTTTTTGCCCCTCATTTTATCATTCACCTGTGCCCCACCAAAGCCATACGAGTTCCGCAATTTCTCTCTTCAGGAATCATCCCTTCTTGACCTGCGCGCCAAACGAATTGCTATCCTGCCATTTGAAGGTCCTTATGGTATTGAAGTCGGTAAAAAAGCCGCGGAAGAATTCTCCCTCCAGATTGGTAAAATAGGAAAGTTTGACATCATTGAGCGGGAACGGATTGAAGAACTCTGGAAGGAACAGGACTTGGATAAAAAGCGGATTGATGAAAATACCGCCGTGGCAATTGGCAAGATGCTCGGTGCCCATGGTGTTGTCTTCGGAACGGTTAGGGAATACGAGCGCAATAAAATTGGGTTATCCGCCCGATTGGTGAGCGTTGAAACCGGAAGGATCATCTGGCAGGCGAGTGATGTTATCAAAGGAAGTGATAAGCGAATTCAGGCTCTCTTTAAGGAAAAAGAGGATAGAGCAAGATTGACCGAAGACCCGGATTTCCTCCTCTCCCTAATCTGCCGGTTATTTGCGGAGACCTGGCGTTAATAGAACCGGATATGATACTCCCTGAATTCTTCGTTGTCGTGTGAATAAGTAATCTGTATTGGTGTCGTAAAAAACTAAGACTATGTCCTCCAACGATACAGGCAGAAAAGCGACACCGTTAAATGACTCCTAACTTATCCAAAAAGACCTTTATCCTCTTCCTTCTCTTTTCCTATCTCCTTTGGGTCAACTGTGCCACAGTCCGACCTTATAAGATAACTAACTACTTTCTCTCGCCAAAACTTCCCGAAAAGGGATTAAAAAGGATTGCGGTTTTGCCTTTTGAGAATCTGACGAAGGAAGAAAAGGCAGCAAAGATTGTAGAAGAAGAATTCTCTCTCCAATTGGGAAAATTGAGTCTCTTTGACCTATTGGAAAGGGCAAGGATTGAAGAACTCTGGAAGGAGCAGGATTTAGATACTATATATCGCTTTGATGCCACAACTGCGGCCAAGATTGGCAAGATGCTCGGTGCCGAAGGGGTCATCTTTGGCAGTGTGACAAAATTCTCCCCGTATCCCGAGGTTAAAAGAGACACCACTCCAAGAGAAAAAGAAGAGAGACCTTCGGTTATCATTGTTGACGATGATAACTCTGCTTGGAAATGGTTACTCATTGGTATCTTAGCGATTACCGTTGTCGGACTTGTCATCTATTTAGCTGCCAAACCATCTCCCCCATCCGCTGAGGTTGGGATAAGCGTTAGATTGGTTGATGTTGAAACCGGTGATATACTCTGGCAGGCAAAGGATTCCTTCCGGGGAACAAGAAAGAGTATCCAGGCACTGGTAGAGACAAAAGAGGAAAAGGAGCGGTTAGTAAAAGATATAGATTTCCTCACCTCCCTCCTTTGCCAGAAACTTGCGGAAACGATAAAGTTGAAATAAAATGAGACGAGTGAAGACAGAAGAGATCGCAGGAAGGGTAAAAAGAGAGGGTGTAGAATTTGTAAGTCTACAATTTACCGATTTATTGGGTGTCGTAAAAGAGGTTATTATCCCGGCTAAGAAACTAAAGGATGCTTTAACCAATGGTATCTGGTTTGACGGTTCTTCCATTGAAGGTTTTACTCGGATTCAGGAGAGTGATTTATTCTTAAAACCCGACCCGGCAACTTATTCCCTTATCCCCTGGGCAACCGAAGGCGGTAAAACCGCAAGGTTAATCTGTGATATTTACGGAACGGATGGCAAACCATTCCCCAGCGACCCACGATTCATCCTCAAGAAAATAGTCGCCGAAGCGGAAAAATTGGGATTCCAATATAATGTTGGACCGGAACTTGAATTTTACCTCTTTCGTAAAGACGCTCCTATCCGCACCTCTCCGATGGATTACAGCAGTTATTTTGACCTATCTTCTTATGAAGGATATAAAGTGATGAAAGAGATAATTACCGCCCTTGAGAATTTAGGAATTAATGTTGAAACTTCGCACCACGAAGTGGGCCAGGGGCAGTATGAGATAGACTTTAACTACGATACTGCCTTAAAGATTGCTGACCGCTTACTCACCCTAAAATATACCGTAAAGAAAATCTCCCAGATGCACGGTTTCCACGCCACTTTTATACCCAAACCGATAATGGGCTCTCCTGGCTCCGGGATGCATACCCATCAAAGTCTATTTGACATCAAGATGAAAAAGAATATCTTTTATGATGAAAAGGATAAATATAATCTATCAAAGATTGCCTATAACTTTATTGCCGGTCAAATTAAGCATATCAAGGCAATGTGTGCTATTCTCTGTCCAACCGTAAATTCCTATAAAAGATTAGTTTCAGGATTTGAGGCACCGGTGTATATTACCTGGGCAAGTATGAATCGGTCAGCACTTATCCGTATCCCAAAGTGGTCAAAAAAGAAAGAAGAATCGGCGCGGATTGAACTGCGATGTCCGGATGGAACTAGCAATCCCTATTTAGCATTTGCAGTGATGCTAAAGGCCGGTCTGGATGGAATTAGAAATAATCTCTCGCCTCCGGAACCGGTGGAAGAGGATGTCTATCACTTTGATGATGAAAGTCTCACCAGAAAAAATATTGACACTTTACCAACATCTTTATGGGAGGCATTATTAGAGTTAAAGAAGGATAAACTTATGTCCGAAACCCTCGGCGAGCAATTATTTGAGAAATATATTAATATAAAAACAAAAGAGTGGAATGAGTTTAAGATGCAGGTTACGCCTTGGGAGATAGATAAATATTTAGATATTTATTAGGCTTATGGCCGAAAAATGTGGTTCAATGACGAGAAGCCATCCGTTAGAC
>JBBIHO010000138.1:0-5174 GCA_037446935.1 Caldifarciminota bacterium
TTAATCTTTGCTTCTGACCTCATATTTTATATTGATGAGCGACCAATCTTCTGTGGCGGCGGCGAGTTCACTTTAAGGGATGTGCCGCAAAAGTCAGACTTTTTTTCTCTCCGTGCCTGATACCAAACCGGCTACCATTTAGGAACCTGGAAAGGGGTCTCCTTTGGCATTGGTTATGGGCGGAAAGTTGCCGAGGGAATATTTTTGGTTTTTGATGTTACTCATTTTGATTACGGCTATGTTGGGTCGTCGGAAAGGGTCTCGGTGACATTAAGATTTAGTCCCGATTAAAAGAGAATTACAGATGGACGCAGACGAAAATAAACCTCAGGATGAGACTGAAATGCACGGTCGCTACGTTCGTTCTTCTTTTGGTGCCTATTGCACATCATACCGTTTCCGCCAACGGATGGCGTCTTCCGTTCACACCGTGCGGGAGCGAAGCGAGCGAAACACGGTTTAAGGGTATTTTTATATCATATTTCTTACGTCGCAATGGGGACAAGAGGATTCTCTATTTCTTAAGGGGTTTAGTTGGAAGATTATTTTTGATGAAAAGCGCGGACTTGATTTTTTTATAAATTTCGGTTATAATTATTGATGGAGGATGATATGAAAAAAAGGATATGGTTTATTGTATCTATTTTCTTTATCTCGCTTCTTTATAGTCAAACGGTAGAGATGACACTCTATCTGCCCGACAGTTTATCCGGCGTCCTATTTCCGCAATGTATCACTCATAATACCACCGATAATAAATTATATGTCGCCGGCGAGCGGGGTGGCTGGGTTATCGTGATCAATGCGACAAATAACGAGAAGATTATGCGCATCCCGATTGGAGGCAATATTACCGCTTTGCTTTATAACCACCTGAATAATAAGATATATGGAACGAGTAGCGGCACCACCAATTTTCTCTTTGTTCTTGATGGGGCAACGCAGAGGATTGATACAACAATTCCAGTTGGCAGTGAACCTTGTGCCTTAGCGCTAAATGTTACGAATAATAAGATATATTGTGCGAATAAAGGGTCAAATAGCGTCACGATTATTAATGGTGCCACCAATCAGGTGATTACAACGGTCACGGTTGGGAATTCGCCCCAGGCATTGCTCTGGAATCGCCGGCGGAATCGCATCTATTGTGCCAATCGGTATAGTAATACCATCACGGTGATTGACGGCGTAACGAATCTTGTGCGTGGAGAAATCAGTGTCGGAGCGGGACCGGTCGCCCTATGCTGGAATAATACAAATAATAAGGCATACTGTGCCAATTCTAATGGCCGGAGTCTTACGGTGATTAATGGTGAAACCGACTCCGTAATTACGACCATTGAAACCGGGAGTTATCCCATTGCAGTTACTTGGAATGGGACGAATAATAAGGTTTATTGTGCCAATCGTTGGGATGGTCAGGTTACGATAATTGATGGGGCAAATGACCAGATTATAACTATGGTCAGCACCGGACTTTCGCCA
This sequence comes from Caldifarciminota bacterium, assembly GCA_037446935.1. Classification (GTDB taxonomy): domain Bacteria; phylum Hydrothermota; class Tepidihabitantia; order Tepidihabitantales; family JBDRVQ01; genus JBBIHO01. Next base: position 1,486 of record JBBIHO010000138.1, read on the forward strand.
TCAGCACTGGTTTGGAATTTGTCCGGGAATAAAATCTACTGTGCCAATTCCGGACAGGGAACGGTTTCGGTAATTGATGGGGTAAATAATAATATTATCACAAATATCCCTGTCGGTAGTGAGCCGAACGCACTTCTTTCCCTTCCGACCGCAGGGTTAGTTTACTGTGTCAACCGGACGAGTCATAATCTATCGGTAATCAGTGGTTCAACAAATATCGGAACGATACCTGTCGGCGCGACGCCGGGGGAAGGTCTCTGGAATCCGCAGAACAATTTAGTTTATTTGGCAAATGGGGCGGCGGATAATTTATACATTATTGATGCGGCAACCAATCGGTTGACTGGAACGATAACAGTTGGTAAATCTCCTATCAGTTTGGAGTTAAATTCTGTGCAAAACTGGCTCTATTGTGCCAATTATAGTAGTAACGATGTATCGGTTATTGACTGTGCTAATAATCAGGTGATAGCGACGATTCCCGTGGAGAAAGGTCTGGTAGCACTTGCCTATAATCGGACGAATAATAAGATTTATTGTGCGAATACGGATAGTGGTAGTGTAACGGTAATAAATTGTGCTAATAATCAGGTGATTAAGACCTTAAAGGTAGGTATGAATCCTTCGGCTCTTATCTGGAATCCGAGGAATAATCGTATCTATTGTGCCAATCGCAACGGAAATAGTCTGAGTGTCATTGATGGGGTGCGGGATAGTGTGGTGAAGACAATTTTGGCCGGGCAGGCGGTGGTTGCCCTTGGTTTTAATTACCAAAATAATAAAATCTATTCCGCGAATCGGGTGAGCAACGATGTGACGATAGTCAATTGTTTTAGTGATACGGTGCTTTGCAACCTCCAAATATTACGGGGACCAACAGCCTTTGCCTACGATTCCATTGATAATAAGATCTATTGTGCCACCTTTCCGGTAAGTAAGGTTTCAATAATTGACGGTGCGAGTGATTCACTCCTTACCGAAGTCAATGTCGGAATGAATCCGACAGCCCTTTTATGGAATTCAATAAGTAATCGGATATATTGTGCAAACTTTGGGGAAGGAACCGTTTCGGTTGTCAGATGCGCCAATGATTCAGTAATCCGAACGCTTACCGTGGGGGTAGAACCGCAAAACTTCACTTGGGCAATCACTCCCAATCGGGTCTATGTGAGCAATACCGGAAGTTCTTCGGTTACGGTTATTTTGGATGGGGTGGGGATAGAGGAGAAGCCTTCTCTAAGAAGGCGCTCCCTTTTAAGGGTATGTCCCAATCCCTTTTCCGAATTGACAACCATCACACCGGAGGGAGACGGGGTTTTAAGAATCTATGATGTGCAGGGAAATCTAATAAAAAATTTATCGCTGAGGTCTTCTTATTCCTGGTCGGGTAAAGACAATACCGGCAGGTCTCTTCCTTCCGGGATTTACTTCTTCACATTAGAGGATAAAGAGGCGAAAGAGTTCTTAAAAGTGGTCTACCGCAAAAGGGATTAAAGAGTAATCGCGCAGTGTAATCTCTTAGTTAGTTCCGCAAGATAACGACACTTCTTTTTACTTCAGTTTCTTCGGTATTGAAGATGATTATATAGAGACCATTGGGAAGTTGGGAAAGATTGAGGCTTATCTTATGAATTCCGCTGGTAAATCTCCCGAAATTCTCCTTTTTGAGAAGCCGGCCATCGGCACTGAATAGCTTTAGTTGTAATTTTTGCGTTTTTGGCAGAGAGATGTTAAATTGTAAAAAGGAAGAGGTGGGATTTTGGATTCTTGGGAAGGAGATTGCTTCTTCAACCTTACCTTCTTCAATGCCAGTTGTTAGTTGGAAGCCATAACCGGCAATATCGTCAAGATACCAGCCGTGATAGGTTACTGAGCCATCGGTCCCAAAATGCCAGCGAAGGAGGAAGTTCTGGTTCCTGCTAACTGGGATGGGGAAGGTTGCTAATTTCCATCGGTAGGGATATCCGCTGTAACAGGGTTCGTAAGGAATTCCCGCATTATATTCACTGGCGATTGTATCGTATCGCTGAGGAGATTCAGGATATATTATCTGCCAAGTATTTCCGCCATCAGTTGATAGTTTTACATTTCCGCCGTCGTAACGAAATTCAATACTATACCAATGCCAAAAATAGAGATAAGGTGTATCAATGAGTGCAGTATAAGAAGGGGATGTTAGTTTCCAGTTGGCATCATTAAGATATTCGCCATTAAGGATGGTTCCCCAGAGATTCATCCCGGAATGTGCCCGCGAGGGTCCGACTGTCGGAATTCCCCATTCCCAGGCATAATAAGACGGGTCAGGGATAAAATTACCATTGGAACTTTCAAAGTCCTGAAGGTAGTGGACAACAGTGGTTCTCATTCGGAGGGTGTCGTTTCGGGGGTTTTCATCACCGGAAAGGATTGTGAATGCCTTAAAATTATAGATGCCCGGTAAGAGGTTTTGGGGAGAGAAGCGGACAAGTAAGGTATCATTAGGAGCAAGGGGTCCAACAGGAAGAGTTTCCGTTGCCAGTGTATCAAACTCAATGATAGTGAGGAAGGATTCGGTATTCAGTCCGTAATTTTTAACCTTAACTTTTGGGGTGATTTCTCCGGGCAGGAGAACTGGTTCTGGTGAATATATCTTCTGAATACCGACATCATGATTGAATCTCCTCACATACCAGAGGATAGATGTGCTATCGGTTAAGATATGATGAGAAGGTTCGCCATTATAAACATACGGTAGAAAATAACCAGAAGAACCGTTATCACCCTGAATGCCGATGGTATTGGAAGTTAAATTACCTTCTACATCAAGGTAGTTGAATTTTATCCTGCCGTCTTGATAGAGAACAATTTCAAAGGTCTCAAGTTCTTCGGTGCCATATCTTGGGACATCTTTCCAGGCGAATACTACGAACTGGTTATTTGGGTCATTGTATTGATAAACGGTTCCCCTATCTGAGGGGTCTAAATCGTCCCAGAAAGCGGCAATTAAGTTTGAGATTTCAGGAAAGGGAAGAGGCTCATTGAAAAACTGGGTGGAAATGGTTGGCCATTGCAAAAATCCATTGGAACATATATTTATCGTGGTTAAATCTTCGTTGTAGTAAGGGAAGGGGAAAGGCAAAGAGCAGGTTAAGACATCATCATCGTCTAAGAGGAGGATTGTGCCGGAGGTTGGGTCAATCCATTCAAAGGTTACGGTATCTCCGGGGTCCTGGGTTGACTCATAGACATAGCCAAAGGAATCAGGTCCGCCCCCATAATTTAACTGATGAAAAGCCGGAAGGGAAGGAGAATAAACCTTTTCCTTTTCTTGCCATAAGGACTTGGCAGGAACTATTCCAACAAAAAGGATTAATAATATAAGATGACGCATAAATCCTCCTTATCTTTTATTATAAAAAAGTTAAGGAGTTCTGTCAAGGGTCGGTTTTCATCAGAGATAATCTTCCCAACTAAACACCCATTGCGGCAAAAGAGCAGATTGCTTCGCTAACGCTCGCAATGAGAAGTTGCGAGTTTCTCTTTTCTCCTATCCTAATACCTGGAGAGGATTATGAAGAAGATTATAAAGGAATGCGCGGCTATCTCTTGCAGATTGCGATTGACAGAATATAAAAGAGGTGTTATACTTATTAATCATATTCTCATTTGGATTTGCCTCTGATGAGGCAGGTAGCGGTCGCATTTATGCA
>JBBIHO010000139.1:0-5147 GCA_037446935.1 Caldifarciminota bacterium
TATATCCTTGATGACCAACCGTAAAATGGGAAGAGGCGAGAGGATTTTTTCTTATTGCCGTGCTTTCCATTGCCAGTTCCGGTAAGAGATGACAGGCGGGAGTTTCCACATCTTGAATCTCTTTAAGGACTTCTTCTCTAATAAGTCGCTTGTCAGGATTTTCCATTATGCTATTTAATATCCCAGTAAGATTTTTCTTTTCAAAGAGATATTTGATAAATCGCAACCTCTGGATAGGATTCTTTTTAGTGTATTCACCGGGTTTAATAGTGAGACCGGTTGGTTCTTGCAAATCGTAGATTAGTTCCGAATGCCATTGTAGTAAATCTTTAACGATTCTCTCGGCCTGGTCTGGTTTAAGTTTTCTGGGATAGACGAGGATAGGAATTTTAAGTAATGGTTTCCTCGCATCCTTCACATCCTTTTCATATTCATATATTTCAATATCTGCGTAGAATAGTTGGTTGCCAAAATTAATCGTCCAACTATTCTTTTCACCCCTATAAGGCGTTATGTATTCGTATTGAGTCCCGGAGGAAAATCTGATTTTATATTCTTTATTCTGCACGTCTTTAATTATCAAATAATAATTGGCGTTTTCCTGAAATCTTATACAAGGGGTTGAAAAGATTTTTCCCTTCTCACTCCCATCCGGGATTAAGATTCCTTTATCTTTTTCTATTACAATTTTTCTAGCGATTTTCCCTTCTTTCCATTCCATCCGGAGGCCGAAAGGTGGTTCAAAAAGAGTAACTTTCCCAGGAAGTGCGAGCGCCTTTGTGCTTTTTTTAATGATATCTTCTATCTCGCATAAGGTTTCTATTTCACAATTTTCTTTCCCATACCGTTCCTTGAGTTTTTCAACAATTTTGAAGAATTCAGAAAGTGGCTTTGGGTCATCAAAATTCTGCTTTACCTCTGCACCTTCTTCTGATTTAGTTAAGTCAGCGGAGGAGTAGCCATCGGAGTAAAGAGAAATTTTCACGCCGTTATTTAAGGATATTTCAATTAAACCGCAGACGAGATGGTTGTCTTCAATCACGCTAAATCAGAAATAACTACAATAACCGGTTGCCTTCATATTTTGATACATCTGCCAAAGTTTTTGGGCGGAATTGGAATATATAAATTGAGTTTTATCCATAAGAGTTTTAATCGATTCTTCTCTGTTTTCTGATGGGATATCTTTTGTTTTTCCTTTCTTACAGAAAGCACGAAGTTGCGAAAGCACATCGCCAATCTGTTCTTCGGTCCCGTGGAGTTTGGGAAGGATTTTGCTTTTTAAGAGGAAGTCATAGTGGTCTTTACTTTCTTCATTTAAATCAACACCGGTTTTCTCAAGATACTTACGCATCTCGTCAATCACCCGATAGCCGAAGTGCATATTCTTTGGCTTTAGGATGTCTTGAAGAGATTTTACAAACTTATAGAATTGTGAGTCCTTTATATCTTTCAGATATTCATCATAGCGAACATCGGTGAATTCCAGTGGGAATGCTCTATCTAAGACCTTTGGGGCAAAGGAAAAGGTCGTCTCGTCAACATTCACCGTGCCGATGATTATTAGGTTTTCGGGATAGGCAATCCTCGGGGGAATTGGGTTAAAATTCTTTACCCCTTCGGGAATATCTCTCCCATATTTTGTAATCTTTTCCTCAGGTTTCAGCAGAGAATAATACACACATTCCTTGCACTCATCCTTGTTGACAAGCCAGCATATTTTCTCCATCCTATCTTTATCTACTAAGTTATCCTTTGGAAAATTAGGACTTGAAAGGAGGCAGGCATCTAATATTGGATGGATTGATGAAACTTCGCCTGGCTGAATAACTTTTTCTTTTAATTTCCACATATTTTCCATTAGACTTAAAATATCGGAGAAGTAGTATTCAACCCGTGCGAGATTCATCTCGTCAAGGATGATAAAGTATTTTTTATCATCGCCAGCCATTAAGGAGCGAAAAGCATTCAAAAGGACATTAAGGCCGTCGGTTGGGTAGAAAAGACCGGTTAAAGGGTTATAGTAACCAAAGACCTTCTTCGCTTCAATCCAATCCGGTCTTACTGGCAGAAAGGCAATCCGCTTATCCTTTTCTTCGCCTAAACTATTAAATAATTCTTCTGCTTTCTCTTCATCAAAAATGAGAGTTTCGGGGTTTATTACTTCTTTTATCTTCTCTTTTTTACCCTTCACCATCCCGGCACTGATTATTCTGGCAATCTGGGTTTTACCCGTTCCAGAGATGCCAGAAAGGATAATGAAGGGCTTGGTGTTGATGGCGTTGATTAACTTGCTGATATTGTTTGTATCTGAAATGGGCCCTTTTTCTAATGACTGAGTTATTTCTCTTGCTCTTTCTATTAATTCCTGCGGTTTTTTTTGTTCTTCTAATTCCTTAGTTATGTTTTCCATTAAATTTTTACCAGTTTTATTATTAATATAAGCAAAAGTTCTCCCTTGGCCAAATTTCGTAACATTTACCCTAAACATTTCTGATTGTTTAGGAAATGGTCCTAAGGGATTAGCTGTCCCCAGCTTTAAAGATCTTTTAATATCTGCATATATAGTTTGTCTCTTGAATTTTTCTATCAAATAAACACCTACCAAATAATATCCGCCTTTATCACCCCCCTTTTTTGTGAGTAAGAAAACCAAAGATTGTTTTGGAATAATATTGTGGTAATCTAAACGCCAATTTGCGTCTATACGCCATTCCCTCCCAAATGCCGAAATTTCCCAACCGCAAGGAGGTCTCTTTTGTCCTTTTTCCTTTATATTTATACATTGCTCACGTTTATTTTCCCGAATGTAACTTCCTGCTAATTCACAATGGGGATTTTTATCGGGTTCTTGACAGCGTTTTCCATTCCAATCATCAGCGTGCCAAGCAATAAGTTTTATTAAATGCTCAAGTTTTTCTTCGTCCGCTTTTTCTTCAAAAGATTTATTATTCATTAATACCCCCTTTCTCAAAATTTACCATCCCGGCACTTATAATTCTGGCAATTTGGGTCTTGCCTGTTCCCGAGATGCCAGAAAGGATAATAAAGGGTTTGGTGTTGACAGCAGTAAGAATATTAAACAACTTACCTCCCGTACTTTCTTCAAATTCAATCAGAAGGTCAATATCACTATCCTCTCTTTGTTCGTTTCGCCCGTAAGAGCCAAAGAGGGCAATTGATTTTACTTTGTATTTTCGCAAAATTTCTCGGTTGCCTAATAAAATCTTCTTTATCTCTTCCTTGGTCATTTTGAGCCTCCGATTTGATTCCAAAGTCAAGGAGTGACGAAAATTGCTGCCTTTTAAGGTAGATACTGCCATTTTTTCCTCCTTATGTTTATTTTCAAATTACTCATATCTAATTTTACTCTTTTTTCTCTTACTGTCAAGGGGCGGGAAGGGTTTCTCCCCGCCCCTTTCTTGTTAGGTGATGAAGCCGACTCTGGTGTGCTTTTCTCTTGCGGCAGTCAAAAGTTCCTTTTCGGCAAAGTGACCGAGGATTGCCATTGTGATTTTATCCTCGCCCCGATAGGCGCATTCCTGAACCGCATTTAAGATTGCATTCTTTATCTCACCGCCGGTCAGTTCAAATCTCCTTCCTAATTCTTTAAAGTCAACATCATTGGCTAAGGGTGCCTCTTTCGGAATCAGTTTCCGCCAGATTTTTGCCCTTTCTTCTGGTCCTGGGATATCAAACTTCATTTTCAGTAAGAGGCGTCGGGCAAATGCCTCGTCCATTACCACTTCCCGATTGGTCGTTAGGATGCAGATTCCTTCAAATCTTTCCAACTCCTGCATTAAGATATTTGTCATCAGGTTATGCATCCGGTCGGTGCTGTAGGTTTCATTTAACCTTCTGGCAAACAGGGCATCCGCTTCATCAAAGAGAAGGAGGCAACCTTCCCTTTTTGCCTCTTCAAAGATTCGGGCGATATTCTTTTCCGAATCGCCAACCCATTTGTCATAAATTCGGGCATAACTGGTCATCCCAATTTTTTTACCCAATTTATGAGCAATTGCCTCGGATGTTGCGGTCTTACCGGTTCCCGGTGGTCCATAAAAGAGCATCGTTATCCCTTTGCCGTATTTAATCGTCTGGTCAAATCCCCATTCAAAGAGTAGGCGATTCCCTTTTTCAATCTGGAAGCAAGCCCGCTCAATTGCCTCTCTTGCCTCTTCTTCCAGGACGATTTGGTCAAATGTGATGAGGGGTTCTCTTATCATAAGGATATTTTCCCTCTCCCGGTTTCGCCTTTTTAGGAACTTATCACCAAAAATCTCCTCCAGTGAGTCGGTGAATGGGGATGCCCTGCCCTCGGTAATAATCCGTATTGCCTTTGGTGTGAGTTCATAGTCGGTATTCAAAACTGTGGCATTTGGTGGTAGGTAGCGGTCAGCCGCGGTAATCAGTTCTTCCTTTATTAAATTCTGGAGCAATTCACATCCCTTAATTATCTCCCATGGCTTATATCCCAAAAGGCTGAGGAGAGAAGAGCCGAATTTCTTTTCGTGCCATGTCTCCATCTCCGAAAAGAAGATTGCCATTAAGATATATTTCGCCTCTTTACTTAAGGCGTATTCATTGGTTAACTCTTCAAAGGGGAGTTTAACCCCTGATTCCTTTGCCCTTTTATTAATTTCGGATAATTCCTTTTCGGTCTCCCGAATCCTTTGGTTCAATTGGGCAAGGCTTCTTTGATTCTCCTTTTGCCTTTCCGAGTTCTTTTCAATAGTCCATCCTTTGCCAAATTCCTCATCTAATAAGGCTTCCGTGGTCTTTTTTCTCGCATCCAAGAGGCGAATTAACCGATAACTTAAATTAAGGTATTCTTCTGCCAAATTTTTCATATCACCTCCTTTTTTTAATTGCCCTTTCGGGTCTTTTTTCATATTACCCTCTATATTAATATACAATTTTCCCGCCGAAGATTGAGAAAAAAAATTTAAGATTCCTAAAATTTCCCTCTGAAAATCGGCATTTTTCTTGCAATTTTGCAGGGAAAATTTTAGCTTTCTGCCCATCTTTTTTCGCCAATTTTGCATAATGGCATAAATTTTGCTTGGCGCCTGATAGGCGATTCCGCGGCGTTTGCCTTTCTTACTGCCTTATCTCTTTTTACTTCTAATTTATCTTTACTCATATCT
>JBBIHO010000140.1:0-5074 GCA_037446935.1 Caldifarciminota bacterium
TTCCGGTTTTATAAGAAGTAAAGCCCCTAATTAAACCTATATATAGTCAAATTAATTAAAGGATACCATATATAGATTTAAATAATTTTACAACATTTGGGTATATAAATTTTTACTTGACAAAATTGGAAAATTTTCTATCTATTATATTATATGTTAAGAAAAAAGGGTCCGGTAACGAGGCTTAAAGAAGCCTATTTAGAGATTCTTTCGGATTATGAAAACTATACCGCACGGAAGGAGAAGGAGTTAGAGGAGTTGCGTTCCTTATCCGCTTTGCCTCTTTTGAAGAATCTCTTCCCGGTCCTTGACGATTTTGAACGGGCAATGAAAGAATTAGCGAATAATGATGGTGTGAGATTGATTTATACTCAGTTGAAGAAGGTTTTAAACGATTATGGGGTTGAGGAATATTCTCTATTGGGTATGGATTTTGACCCGCAATTAGCGGAGGCGGTTGATTTCGTAATTAAAGAGGATGCAAAACCTTTAATTGTGGTTGAGGAGTTAGCAAAGGGTTATTCATTTAGGGGGAGGGTTATAAGACCAGCAAGGGTGATTGTGAATAAAGGGTGCGAAAAATAAAGACTATTCATCACTCTATTTCTCCATTCAGTTTAAGGAAGCGTTTTTGCGGAAAGTGGAGTCTAAATATAAGAAGGTGATATTATTGATTTGTCATCCTGAAACAATTTCAGGGTGATTATGGAGGATTTATGGGAAAGAGGATTATCGGTATTGATTTAGGGACAACATTTTCCGCAGTGGCGGTAATGGAGAGGGATAAGCCCGTAATCATTCACAATCAAGAAGGAGAGCGGATCACCCCTTCGGTAGTTGCCTTCGGCAAAGAGAGGCTTGTTGGCACCCTTGCGAAGAGGCAGGCGATAATCAATCCGGAGAGAACCATCTTTTCTATCAAGCGCTTTATGGGCAGGAAATATTCGGAGGTCTCCGAGGAGATAAAACTTGTGCCCTATAAGGTTGTTGAGCATGAGAATGGTGATGCCTGGGTAGAGGTTGATGGGGTGAGGTATTCCCCACCCCAGATTTCCGCGATGATACTTGAGTATCTGAAAAGTGCTGCGGAAGCCTATCTCGGAGAGAAGGTTGACAAGGCGGTAATTACAGTTCCCGCCTACTTTAATGATGCCCAGAGACAGGCGACAAAGGATGCCGGTAAGATTGCTGGCTTAGATGTCCTGCGGATAATAAATGAACCGACTGCCGCTTCTCTTTGCTATGGATTGGGAGAAGGAAAACCAAAAAAGATTGCAGTGTATGACCTCGGCGGTGGCACCTTTGATATTTCAATCTTAGAAATTGGCTATGAGAAAGGGACTTTTGGTGTCATATCCACTAATGGAAATACTCACTTAGGAGGGGATGACTTTGACGAAAGGATTGTGAAATGGATCTTAGAAGAGGCGAAGAAGGAGCACGGTGTTGATTTATCTAAGGATAGAACCTGTCTCCAGAGGATTCGGGAGGCAGCAGAAAAGGCAAAGAGGGAGTTGTCAACTAAGTTGGAGACAACAATTAGCCTTCCCTTCATCTATTCTGACCCGCAACGGGGTCCAATCCATTTAGAACTGAAACTGACTCGTGCCCATCTGGAGGCGATGGTTGAAGATTTGATTCAGAAGACGATAGGACCAGTGAAACAGGCACTGGAGGATGCAAAGTTAAGACCTTCGGATATTGATGAAGTTATCCTTGTTGGTGGTCAGACCCGAATGCCGAGGGTGATAGAGGTTGTGAGGGAATTCTTTGGAAAGGAACCGCATAGAGGGATAAATCCCGATGAGGTTGTTGCCTTAGGTGCGGCAATCCAAGGAGCAATTCTTGCGGGTGAAGTTAAGGATGTTGTCCTCTTAGATGTAACCCCTCTCTCCTTAGGAATTGAAACATTGGGCGGTGTCTTTACGAAGATTATTGAAAGGAATACGACGATACCGACACGCAAGAGTCAGATCTTTACCACCGCGGCGGATAATCAGACTGAGGTGACTATCCATGTCCTGCAAGGAGAGAGACCGATGGCACAGGATAATAAAAGTTTAGGAAGATTTGAACTCTATGGCATCCCACCCGCACCGCGCGGAGTTCCCCAGATTGAAGTGGAATTTAATATTGATGCGGATGGCATACTCTTTGTGACTGCCCGTGATTTAGGAACGAAGAAGGAACAGAGCATGCGAATCATACCTTCTTCGGGTCTGACAAAAGAGGAGATTGAGCGGATGATGCGGGATGCGGAAATCCATCGGGCTACTGATATGAAGCGAAGGGAACTTGCCGAAGCAAGGAATAAGGCGGATACAATTATCTATCATATTGAGAAGAATCTCAAAGAATATGGGGCAAATATTTCCGAGAGCGACCGAAAGGAGATTGAGGAGAAATTGCGAGAATTGAAGGAGGCGCTTCCAGGCGAAGATAAGGAGAGAATTGAACGGGGGATTGAGGAGCTACAAAGGGTAGCCCAAAAATTGGGCGAGGCGGTCTATAAGAAGGCGCAGGAAGAGAAAGGTAGAAAGCCAGAAGAAGGTAAGGAAGAAAGGAAGGAGACGAAGGCTGATTATCAGGTTTATGATGAGGAGAAACCGCAATAAAAGAAACCCCAAGATTTTCCCTGGTTTCGCTGGAAAAGGAGAAGACCGTCTTTTCTCTAATTAGGAAAATCTTATGAAGAAGGATTACTACGAACTCCTTGGGGTTAGCCGGGATGCCGGAGAAGAGGAGATTAAACGCGCCTATTATTCTCTGGCGAAAAAATACCATCCCGATATGAACCCAGAGAATCGGAAGGAGGCGGAGGAGAAATTTAAGGAGATCTCAGAGGCTTATGAAGTCTTAATGGATAAGGAGAAGCGAAGGCTCTATGACACCTATGGTTATGAAGGTGTCTCGCAGAGGTTTGGTCCCCAAGGGTTCACCTGGCAGGACTTCACCCATGCGGATGTATTTCGCGATATCTTTGGTGACTTTGACTTAGACGATTTGTTCTCTTCAATAAGGGGTGGCGGTAGTATCTTTGATATCTTTGAACGAACAAAGAGGAGAAGAAAGGAGACGGGTGGCAATATTCGCATCCGTCTATTTTTATCCTTAGAAGAGTTTGCCAGTGGTGCCGAAAAGGATGTGATAATCAGTCGCCAGGAAAGATGTGACTCCTGTGGCGGGAGAGGTGGCAAAGGAAGTGCCACCTGTTCTAAGTGCAAGGGAAGTGGTCAGGTGAAAGAGGTGACGAGGAGTATCTTCGGCTCATTCGTTCAGGTCTATACCTGTCCCGAATGTGGAGGCGAAGGTAAGGTAGTGAAAGAGACCTGCTCTCAATGCCGGGGTAGTGGAAGGGTGAAGAAAGAGAGGAGGATTAAGATTAAGATTCCAGCCGGTATTTCCAGTAATCACTACCTCACCCTTCCCGGAGAAGGGAATTATGGCAGGGAAGGAAGAGGGGATATAATCGTTGAGGTTGTAGAAAAGGAACACCCCTTATTTCTCCGGGCAGGGAACGATTTAATCACCGAACTACCAATTTCTTATGCGGTGGCGGTATTGGGCGGTGAGATTGAAGTGCCAACACTTAGTGGTAAGACGAAAATTACGATTCCCCCTGGAGTGCAAGAAGGAGAGAATATCCGATTGAAAGGATTGGGTATCAGAGGACTGGATGGTAAAAAGGGAGACCTCATCGTCAAGGCAAAGATTTATATTCCCCGAAAGGTAAGCGAAAGGGAAAGGGAACTTTTGAAAGAATTGGCAAAGGTCTCTTCGCCCCTTCCACCACCAAGGAGACCGACCGCTTGACACAGGAGATATATTTCGTCAGAACTCAGGATATAAAAGGAAGAAGGTTTTTTCTTAATGGTCAGGAGGCTAAGCATTGCTTTAAGGTTATGAGGAACCGAATTGGCGATTGTATACTATTGACCGATGGCAAAGGAAAGGAATATTCCGCAAAGATTACCAAGATAAACCAGAGGAGTTCTTCTCTTGAAGGCGAGATTTTAGAAATTAGGGAAGGAGGAAGGGAGTTAAAAACAGAAATCTATTTGGCATTTGCGCCAATCAAAAGCCGGGATTTGACATTTCTCATTGAGAAGGCGACCGAATTAGGGGTTAGAGGTTTCATCCCGGTGAAGACCGAAAGGACGGTTGCCAATTTTAGAAAGGAGAGGTTGGAGAGGGTGGCGATAGAAGGACTTAAGAGGGGCATTGGGACTATCCTTCCCCAATTTTCGCCAATTACTCCTTTTGCCTCCCTCCTCTCTTCGGTTAAAGACTATTCCTTATCCCTCTTAGGATATGAAAATGAAGAGGATGTCTTTCTAAAAGACCTTTTAGGTAATATTCCAGTAGTTAGGAAGGTTTTGGTCATCATTGGACCGGAGGGTGGATTCACTCCTTATGAGGTTGAGCAGGCAAAAGAGAGAGGAGTTTTAACCTTTTCCTTGGGAAAGCGGCGATTGTCTGCTGGAACCGCTGCTCTTGCTGCCCTCGCAATAATTATTGAGGAGACGCGGAAGAGCGGAGTAAATCTACCAATGGCATAGCATAAGGGAGGTGATAAAGTTGAATAAGATAATCGTAAAACCGAACGAACCTTTTGATAGTTTTATAAGGAGATTTCGCCGGGTTGTAGAAAAGGCGGGTATCCTCCGCGATGTGCGGCGGAAGGAGTTTTATGAAAAACCCTCGGAGAAGCGGCGAAGGATCCTGTCGGAGAGAAGAAGAAAGCTCTATCGCCGGCTACGCGAAGAAGGATTTTGATATAAGAATAAAAAGATGTGAGATGATTGGTTTAACATCTTATTTCTTTTTAAGAGATGCGTGACCGTGACCTCCAAAGTCTTGATTTTCCCAGAATCCGGGAGATTCTTGCTTCCTTTACGCAGACTGTTATCGGTCGGGAAAAGGCTTATGGCCTTATTCCTTTTGCAAAACAGGAAGCCGCGGAAATGGAAATTGAGCGCCTCGCTCGTCTGGGAAATCTCTCCCTCTCCCTTTCCGGAATTAAGGATATAAGAAACACTCTCCTTTCCTTAAAAGAAGGGATGGTCCTTTCACC
>JBBIHO010000141.1:0-5060 GCA_037446935.1 Caldifarciminota bacterium
GGTGCCTGCACTGGAATGGATGTTATCTCAATTTTGAAGAAGATGCGCGAAGAGGTAACTTTCTTCTCAATCCAAATAAATGCCGAGAGGCGAAAAGAACATCCTCGGATATATACGAAGATTGATTTGGTCTATAAATTTAAGGGCAGAGGGATAAGGAAGGAAAATATTGAGAAGGCAGTTAGTTTATCATTTGATAAATACTGCTCGGTTGGGGCGATGCTCGCACCTTCCTGCCCGATAAGTTACCAGATAGAGATAGAAACCTAACCAAAGGAATATTCTTTCTTAGGAGAAATTCTCATTCTTGGTTCAATATCTCTAAAATCGTGCGGGAACAGAGCAACCGTAAAGGATAAGGGTAAACCTTACCCTTCTAAATAATCTTTCATTAGGCTCATCATCTACCAGTAGAATCTTTCTCTTCTCGCTCTTTTCTTATAAACAAAAATGGTGCTCGGAAATATACTTCGGGTAGTTGACAAGGTAAAATTGGAAAATCTTGGGAATTATCACCGGAGTAGGATGATCTTTGCCTTCTCTCTTAAACCGCTGCCTTCTACTTGCAAGATATAGATGCCGGTGGCGACCGGTCTTCCTTTTTCATCATCACCAAGCCATGTAATCTCTCTTTTACCCGGTTGTTTCGGGAGAATGAGTGTCTTGACCCTTCTTCCGTTGATTGCGTAGATTTCTATTCGTCCCTCGGTCTCAAAATGAGGAAGTATCATCTTTAATCTTCCGCGGGCGATGGTGTTAAGTCGTAAGGCCTTTATAAAATCCCTATGGGTTAACTCCACAATCCCCACCCGAGGCGCAATCGTATCGGTTGTCAACTTTATTGCCCGCAAAGGTCTCATCTGCGCGCAACGCCTATCATAGGTGTTATTATATAAGGCATTGATGCCAATCTGATTCGTCCCATCTTCAATCCCAATCGTATTTGAGATGTAGTTGTTGGCAGTTAGATACTGGAAGATTATCTCATTATCCCCGGTATAAGTAGAGACCGTTGTATCATAGACGATAATCTGAAACTTATCCCACTGGGTATTCGGGCTAAAATAATGGACCGAGTCCCATTCTAAGATAAAGCGATGGGAATCCGGCTCATATAAATACCAGATCCGATTACCAAGCGGTGGATATAAATCGTCCCAGTTAGCACAGATCATTCCACTCGGATTGGTGGATGTTGGGTCAGGTAAGGGTTGGTTCGTATAGACCGCAGATGTCGTCCGGATTGGTGAAATCCAGCCATTGCCACAGACCGATAAGGAGTCGGTATACCTCTGACCATAATACTTAAAGACAAATGGTAAGGGAATCCTTATTGTCTGGTCATCAGAGATTATCGGCAGTTGTGTCCCGCGATTCCTTATCTCAATCCAGCGGAAGGTTGGTGCCTCTAAATAGAAGGTATCAATCTCATCATATGCCCAGTATCTTGGCGGCGTCCGCGGTCCGTCTGGAATTGGGTCGGCAACCGTCACCTCCCCAACAACAATCGTAAACGGTCGGATGAAAGAATAAGTTCCTGAATAGATCTTCAATGTGCAAGGGACAGGGAATTCTCTCGGAATTGCGCCACTCGCCTGAACTCGGAATCTATTCACTAAGTTAAACTTCGTAGAGTCTTTAAGGATTGTGTCATATTGACCGAAGGAATCAAGAATCACAAATCTCGTATCTGCTGATTTTAAGACCGCATAGACATTATAGCCATTACCAAGACCACGATTCTTCACCCCAACCGCGATACTTGCGACTTCTCCCGGGTCAATCTTGCCGTTGCCATTACCGCCTGGTGGTGAATCCCAGACAAGAAGACCTTCCTGAAAGAGAACCGGTGTGCCGACATAGATATTGATATTTGATTCCCAGATAGAATCTAAGGTATCCTTAGTCACCAACTTAAAGGGGATTAGATAGCCATTGGTGCAGGAAGACGAGACCTCAAAGTTAAAGCCATTGGCACCGGTAAAGGCAGAATCTTGAGGTTCAATGCGGGCAAAATACTTAAAGGAATCGGTAATTGTGATATTTGGGTCAGGCTGTCTCAGTCTTAAATAGTTCTTAACCCCTAAGACGGGATACTGATTGAAGTTTCTCACCCAAGTTGGCATCTCTATCGCTTCTCCGGGGTTAACAATTCCATCGCCATTGCCACCTGGTGGATTATCAACGATTAGATGACGGTGATAACGAACACCGGAGGGCGGTCTGATATAAAGACCACCGGTAACAACTACCGCATAGGGCTGTCTTGCGGTTACGACATTTGCGGCCGAAATCCTTAGGGTCCATCTTCCTGTAGGTGGGGAGTTTATTCGGAATAATTCCAATGGATTGAGGGAATCAAATGGTTGAGTTGGATTCCTTACCGATTGTCCACCGCTATATATATTGCCCCGATAGAAAGCGCCATCCGGAGCGGAGAGGAGACAGTCAAGGTCATTTAAGAGGCAAGGGTTAGCACCGGGTGCCGCCGCGGTATCGGTCCAGACAACTGCCACCCGCAGTGGAATTGTATCGTTCACTTCAAACTCATACTCAACATACTCACCAGTTGCCAGACCAACCGTATCGTCATATAAGAAGAGTTTCCTTCTATCCGGTGTCGGTTGCGAAAAGTAAAGGACCGAATCAATATTCAGTCTTCCCCAGCCGACATATTCACTGGGAATTGTATAGGAGCCGATATTCGGGTCAGCGGAAACTAAAACACAAGCCTTCAAGAGAGCCGCTGAGACATAAGCGAAGGAATCGTCAGGATTTTGTGCACCGGATGGATAAAAACCTCTCTTTAAGTATTCCCTTATAAGCCCGATACTCCCATTGACACAAGGTGCTGCCATACTCGTTCCGGACATTGAGACATAACTATTCTGAGTATTTCTCTGAGCGGAATAAATTCCCTCACCAGGAACTGCAATATCCGGCTTTATCCGGTTGTCCGATGCTGGACCACGGGAGGAAAAAGAAGAGAGTTGGGTAGAATTGAGCCCATTTAATAAAGAGGCGCAGGCAATTATTGATTTAGAATTTCCCGGCTCAGTTATCCGATATTGGCTACTCTGTCCCTGATTGCCGCAGGATTTGATAAGAACAACATCCTTATTTCGCCAGCAAAATAAATCGGTTGAGGCAGAAGCATTTGTATATTGACCCATCGTCCCTGTCCACCAGGAATTGGAGATTGTCCGCGCCCTTAAAGATGGATTTCGTAGCCAATTGGTGAGCATATTAAAAGGACCGGTTAGATCCCAACCCGTTGGCTGGGGAATTGGCGAGAGAACAGCAATCCTTCCTCCTTTGGAATGTCCGTCATTGGGATTAGTTCCACCATTTATTGAATCGTTGCCACCAATCGTTCCTCCGACATGAGTTCCGTGTCCATCCGGGTCGCCAACTCCTTGATATGTATAATTTTTGAATAGGGCAACCTTCCGATGCGTTGGAAACTCTCCGGTATCAGTGATTGAGACTTGAGGGTCGCGGAATGCCCAGTGATTAACATCAAGACCGGTATCAGTGAAACCGAGAATCTGATTTACACCATAAATCCCCTGGTTCCAAATCCGACGGTTATTCTGCGACCATGTCTGAACAACCCACTGGCAGTTCTCATTCTCCAATTCTGGTGGATGCCACTCTTCAATTGAAAAGACATAGGGCAGTTTTGCAATCTCGGGAACGAGTTCCTTTGCACAGTCAACCTCTACTACCTTGTAAAATTCAGAGACCGAATGGCGGACAATTTTTGCACCCAAAAGGGATAAATCCTTAATCGCAACCTCAATATCCTCCGGATAGAAGAGAATGACCGATATCCGTCCATAGCCTTCATCCTGTAAGACAGAGGAGTGGAACTTATATCCCGGTTGATAAATCCCTACCCAGCGGATAAATGGGAGTCTTGCCAATTCCTCCTTTTGAGCGGAATTCATCTTCGCAATCGCCAGATGACGGGAGTGAAAACCGATGAATAGAACACCCTTTCTTTCAATCTCGGCAATCTGCCACCGGAAGACAGGTCCGGAGAATTGAATTAGATAATAACCTTCCCCTCCTGGATAACTTTCAAGTAATAGTTCAGGTGGGAGAGGGATATTATTTAAGAGCGGGTCAAAAGGAGTTCTATCCCAGAAAGTGATTATAGAAGGTGAAGAGAGTGGAAGGAACTTCCCGGTTCTTTTTGGGCGGAACGGATTCTCTCCGCCTAAAGCAGAAATAACGAAAACTGAAACGAGTAAAAGATTCTTCATCATACTCACCTCCTCGTCTCTTTACTTCTCCCCGATAATAACCTTCTTAACAAAAACCTCCTTCTCCTTTATAAAAAATATACCCCTCCTTTCTATTTTGGCAACCTTCCTTCCTAATACATTATAAATTTCCCATTTGCCATTCTTTATTTTGCATTCCGCATCCCCTCCCGCTAAATCTTCAAAAATCCCTACCCCATTATTCGTCCGCACCTGCATACTCTCCGCTCTCCAGTTTCCGTAAACATCTTCCGCAATCACCTTCACCCAGTAATAACCGTCGGGAAAATTTTGCGTCCGCCATTTGCCCGATGTGTCTGCCACCTCAATCACTGAATCGCCATCCGTATTCGTCACAATAAAGAAATAGTCCCGATAATCATAATCACCACGACTCCGGCATGTTCCATCCTGTTTATAAACCACGTTTACCTCCTGCGTGCCTTGTGGGGCAAGGACATACTTAAAGATTAAAGATAAAGTCTGGGGGACTGTTCTGGGACCGGTTATTGAATATTCTATCTTATAAGGTGCCAGTTTATCCCAGGTAGCATTTCCGGTCGTCCAGCCGGTTTTGTCATAAATCTTAGCAATTATATCAACATCCCCGGTGAGATTCATTGGGTCAAGATAGGTTGAAGAATTATTCCGGCAGAAGGCGAAGCGCTGTCCGGTCCGGGCATTTTCAAATGTTGGTTTCACGGTATCCGTATTTGGCTGAATAAGGGTTAAGGGATTTTGAATGAACCACCAGGTTGGACTTTGCGGATTTGCCCTCCGCCATAATCTCCC
>JBBIHO010000142.1:0-5037 GCA_037446935.1 Caldifarciminota bacterium
TCTAATTTTTCGCCTAATCAAAGGTCTAATTTTTGGTCTCATTTGTGGTCTATAAAGGTCTAATTTATCTTACTGCGCAAGGGCATTGCCAGCGTCTCATTAAAGGATATAAATTCCGCGGGGTGGATGCGATTAGATTATTTTCTGATATAAAGAGAGGAGTTTTTCCGCGGCGGTCTCCCAAAGGAAGTTCTTTCTTATATACTCTCGTAAATCTTCGTTCCTTTTCTTTGCCAATGCGGATCTTATCCCTCTTTCAATATCCTTTTCGGAATAGGGGTTCACATAGGTGGCAAGGTCTTTAAAATACTCTTCGGTTCCGCCAAATTTTGTAATGACAATCTTGGCTCCGGCTAAACCGGCCTCTAATGCGGAAAGACCCGGGGTCTCATAAAGGGAAGGAAGGCAAAAGACATTTGCTGCTGCATAAGCGGATTCAAGGAGCGGTGAGTCATTAGGAATATGGTCAATCACTTTTATCCAATTGCATTCCTTTGCCATTGCCAAACACCTTCTGCCATAGTCGTTAATAAAAGTCTTGCCAATCAAGACAGCCGGATGGCGGAGTCTTTTTAGAACTTTTAAGAGGGTAAGAACATTTCTTCTTGCCCAACAAATATGTCCGGTATAAAGAATAAAATCTTTCACTCCGTAGGTTTTAATAAATAAATCCGGTTTCGCATAGTAGAATCTCTCTTCAACACCATTAGGAATGACCGAAACCTTATCTTCTCTTATGCCAAGTCCTCGGGTTATGAGTCTTTTCTCTTTTTCGGTATTGCAGGCGATATAATCAGCCATTTCGCAGATTTCTTTTACATAGGTATGTTCGGTCCAGATGCCATAGAATTTCCTTAAGAAGAAGAAAGGGGATGTGATTAAGCGAAGAAAGAAAGGTGAATGTTTTGAATAGAATATTGGTGAGACGACAATCTTCATTCCTAAACCCTTGATTATCTTGGCTAAATGATAGGTTCCGCTCTCCGCAGCAAAGAGGTGGCAGAGAGAAAAATCTTTTGGCGAATAATCGGTAAACCCTTTAAATAGTTCAACTTCTACTCCGAGACTATTCATATATTTTTTTAGCATTAGGACCTGGGTCTTTGCTCCACCTTCTAAAAGGGCAAGCGCGGGTAAGGAACCGAATAAGACCTTCATCTCGTTCTCCCTTTTAAGTATTTATTCATTCGCCATAATATACCTTTTATAAATAGTTTAATATTACCCTTTTTAATTCTACTTGATTTTATTGGGAAGTAAACCACCTCCCGGGGCCTGAGTGCCGTCTCTTTTTCATCCGGACGGGCAAAGCCTGCTCTCTCTCCTTTTATTATGTTCAATGCGCATCTTTCACCTTCCTGCTCCCTCTCCTTCCACCAATTATAGAATTCGGCCATTGTCGTTATCCAAATATCACCCTTCTCTTTAATATAATTTATTATCCTGCGGAATAATTCCGGAAATGAAGCAACCCGATGGGGATGGTCATAGATGAAGATTGGGAGAGAGTTTTTATAACGCCAGTCAATATAATTCTTATAATATTGAAACATCTCGTAAGGAGTGAATCCTGCCTCCAGGAGCCGGCCAACACAAATTGGATGGATGGGAATCTGCAGGGTCTTAAATTCTCTCTCCTGAATTACTGGATAAAAAGGGAAATCATCGTAGGAGAGGCAAAACTCTGAGGAGAAAGAAAAGTCTAAATCGGATAGCACTTGATAAAGAGGGAGATTGAAGGTACCGAATGGAGCGGCAAAACCATTCACTGCAATTCCTCCTTCCCTTAAAATTTCTTTTCCTTGAAGGATATTCTCATAGTTTCTCTTATAATCGGGAAATATCTGATGAATAAAACAATGAAGTTGGATATCTTCACCCTCCTTCTGCCAGGAGGCAAAGAGGGGGATGAGTTTCTTATGTTCTTTGGTATTGACAAACCAGGTGCCTTTGATTCCCGTTTCTTTTAATAATTGATAACTCTTTTTGAGTTCTCGCTCTCGGGCAAAGTCGGTATCCAACCGAAAGATAAAGGCGGAGCGATAATGAAGCGGATAATACCAGATGTGTTTATATTCAATTTCCAGCCAAGAGTAAATCTCGCGCATTGCATTGAAGAATAGTTTCCGAATCTCACCCTTGGAGACAAGGGAGACGAATTCGTAAGGGAATTTTTTGGGGTGATAGTAGAAATATTTTGGTCTTATCCTTGTATCCAAGAGACTCCTTTTTAGGGAAAAGGGGAGAATAATTATTCTATCTTCCCGATTCTCATAGACCCCTTCCTTAAATAAAAGTGCCTTCTCTTCTAAGTCAATTATTGAAACGCCGGAGAAGATTTCTCTTTTTTGTGGTAAGAGGTATCTAATCTTTTTCCTTTTTAATCTTATCTTCGCCTTTAATTCTTGAACGCTTTCATAATCAAAGATATGTCCTGCCAAGGAGATTGGATTCACAAGACCTTCTATTTGGAGAAGTTGGTTTTGGAGATTATTCATATTCTTCTTCGTTGCAAAAATTCTATCTCCCGACGGGAAATTACTGGCAGGAGACTCCGGAAAAGGGAAAACCTTATCGTCCTTTTCACAGATAAGAGATTAAGGGTTAAGATAATAAATTCCCCGGCCACGAAGGCAAGACTGATTCCCATACTATTAAGCAAAGAATAGAGAAGCGGGCTGAGAATTATATTTATAAATGTGCCAAAAAGGGTATTAAAAAGGAGAGACTTTTCACGATTGCCAGCAATGAGTGCGGTGGCATAAAGGGTGGAAAGGGTGGTTAAGGGAAGAAATAGAATGAGGATGCGGAGGATATTTGTTCCTTCTATGTAGTCTTTTCCGAATAACAGAGAAATGATGAGCGAAGATAGCCCAATTATCATAATCGTTACAGGAAGGGTAGAAAAGAGAATAATCCGACTTAAGGATTCAAATAGTTTTGGAAGTTTAGAGAGATTAGATTTCCAAAGGGATGAGATTAAAGGCAGGAGGAGGAAACTAATGACGCGGTCAATGATTAGGGTAAAATAGAGAAGCCGGTGAGTGGCGCTATAAATTCCCAGTTCTTTTGATTTCCCGATAAAACCTAAAAGGATGATTCCGAAGTAGGTATAGAAAACTTGCAGGATGTTGGTTGTGCCGAGAGGTAAGGCGGAGAGGAAGAGGTCTTTGTAGATTCTTAGATTGAAGATGAGACGAAGGGTTTCGCCACTCCTTTTGAATAAGGTTAGAAACAGAATGGTGCCAATCCCATTTGCGATTAGATAGGCAACCGGAACGAGCATAAAATCATTATCTCTTTTGACAAAGAAAAGAAGGAGAATGAGATATGCCAAAGCAGTGAGAACCCTTATTATCCCAATATATGCCATTTTCTCTCTTGCCTGGAAGAACCATTCCAGGGAGAGGGCGTTGATAAAGAGAAAGAAGGAGTAGAGATAGATAATGTGTTTTACTGCGTTCGGTTTTCTTAAAGATGTGGTAAAGATGAATAGAATAAAAAAGATAATGATTGATAAAAGAAAGCGCAGGGTTAAAATTTTGCTTGGGATATGCGCATCCGTATTCTGGGAGACATTTCTTACGCCTAAGGTTAATAATCCGAAATTGGTGAGGATTAAACCATAGGAGATAAGGGAGAGGGAAAAGTTTATCCAACCGAAATTGATAACACCAACTCTTTGGGCAATATAAAAAGTAGAAGCAAATCCTAAGAGGTGAGAGATGATTTCACCAGTGAATAAATAGAGAGCGTTCTTAAAAGGAGTCGCCTCTTTCATATAATAAGCCTCTGGTAAATTTTTTCTAACCTTTCAATTCTTTTCACCAGACTAAAGTTTTTCATAAACTCCCTTCCCCGCTCACCCATCTCTTTCCGCAAAGTAGGGTCTTCAATAAGGAAGGAGAGTTTCTCTTCAATTCCTTTTATATCCTTTTCTTTAACTAAAAACCCGGTTTCGCCATCTTTCACAATTTCCGGAATTCCGGAATGATAGGTTGAGATTACCGGTAGACCGATTGCTTGTGCTTCAAAGAGGGTGTAAGGAGTTCCTTCCTGATTTCCATCAGCGGTCTTATAACTGGGAAGGATGAATATATCTGCCTTTCGCATCTCTTCTAATGCTAAAAGATTAGGCAGGGCACCAAGGAAATTTATCTTCTCTCTTAGTCCGTAATTGGCAATTTTATTTAAAACCTTCTCCCTTAATTCACCATCGCCAATTATTGTGAGTTTTATATTCTTATATCTCTTAGTGATATTTTGGAAGGCATCAATTAGGAATAAGATTCCTTTCTTTTCAGTCAGACGGCCAAGAAAAAGGATATTTATCTCTTTATTCTCTGCATATCTCTCCTTTGGCGGAATCTTTTCCAGTTCAATCCCTAAATAAAGGGTTACGACCCTTTCCGGTTTATATCCGATGCTTATCAAATCCTTTCTCGTTGCTTCACTGACGCAGAGGAATATATCACCCTCTTCAATCAGTTCTTTATAATGAGTGCAGTAATTGTAAAATGTTGGGTTTTTATATCTCTTATGAAACGGAACGAAGAATTCAAAGCCGTGAAAGGAGGTGACAAGCGGTAAAGAAAATCGCTTCTTATAATATAAACCATAAACCCCTTCTACTCCAAGATGAGAGTGGATTAAGTTTATTTGTCTCTCCTTTATTATTCGCTCTAAGAGGGGAGAACTTCGTCGGAGGCGATAGAAGAGACCTTCTAAGAAGTTTGGTTGATAGAGTTTGGAGAAGGGGAATATATCCGGATTTTTTCTCTGGAGACAGAAGAGATTGACAGAGAAATTCTTTATATTTGTAATGTCCTTGTAAATGAAGGTCTCCGAAAGAGGAAGAAATTGGTGCCGAATGTGGAGGATTTCTTTCAAAGGAGGAAGTTAAGGGCTGGTGGTTGAAATAAGGATCTGTATTTGAAGGGATACTCAAAAGTAAAGTTCTTATAACCACAGGGCGGTTGATTCTGATTCGGGCAGAACCGGAGGCAATCGCCATGGCAGGGAATCGGCTTAAACTTA
>JBBIHO010000143.1:0-5032 GCA_037446935.1 Caldifarciminota bacterium
TATAGGAAAAGATTTCAAATATGAGCTTCCGTCTATTACGATTTTTGGCGACGGCCTCGGTAAAAGAAATAAAAAACCATCTTTCAGGGTCGGAAACACCCTTTATTTTCTTTGAAATTTCTTCTTTCCAGTTAGAGAATTTTTTCTTTATCCCCTCACTACTTGCTATAAAAAACATTACGCCTTTTAAGGCTGCTCTTAGGTCGTTTAATCTTTCTATCTTTTCTATCTCTTCTAAGACAGCTTTTGGACCTTTGGGATAGTCTTCTTACTCAAAAACCAATTCAATATCGCCTTCTTCCGAAAGCCAACATACATCAATTCCACGGCGTTCATAACGAGTATAATAACCCAATTCCTTACCAAGTTCAAAGAGGATGGAGTTAATGAACGGAGTCCACGACCTTATTCTAAAAGGGAAAAACTTGATATTTTCACTAATTTTGGGTTTAAATTCTCCCCAAAATTCTTCAGGTTCTAACATAGAATTCCTCATTGGTAATGGTTTTAACTCACGGCGGAAAGGGTAAAGGCGCCAAGGAGTGTGCTGTCTCCTTCCTCACCGAAGATGACATCCGCCTCACCTATCTTATCGCCATATTTGAAAATGACAACGCCCTTCTTCCGCACAATCTTACTCCCATCCGCCAGTCTAAATTCCTACTCTCTCAATGGCTTGATACCAAGTTTTTCCAAAATTGGGGTGGGGACTACCGAATAGATGGCACCAGAGTCAATTAGAAATTCAATCTTTTCTGTCACTTCTGGCTTTGCCGGATTTCCAACTTCAACCTCTAATACGGTCAGTCCCATTAGAAACCCCTTTTAGTTTCATTTCCTTTTTTGCCATATCGGTATTATAGCCAATTAACTCCCAGATATGCAATTCGCATCATTTTTTGAAAAGCATCTTGGCAAAGGCAGAGGCAACCAGTTCTCCTCTACCATTCTTCATCTCGCTTACGCAGTATAGGATATTCCTCTTCTTATCTAAGATGCGCCCGGTGATTTCTACCTCTTCGCCAACATAAACTGCCTTCTTTAACCGAACCTTCAACTCCGCGGTCAGGGCGGAATAACCCTTCTTCCGGCATGCCCAGGCGATGAGTTCATCCAAAAGTGTCGCAATAATCCCGCCGTGGATTATATTCGCATAACCCTCATATTCCCTCCTCATCCGAAAATTCGCCTTTACGCAATCACCTTCTTCTTTTATCTCCAAGTGGAAGCCAATGGGATTAGCCTTGCCGCAGGCAAAACAATAATCACTTGATTTTATTAACAACTTCTCATTCATCTAATTTTGAATATATCTTTCGGGAGTCTTTTGTTGAGGGCAACTTTGGAGAAGAATATCTCAGTTTTATTACCTGACCAATCTTCAAATCTTACCTCTTTAATAATCAAATCCTTACGATTCACTCCTAAGGATATGGAATAATAAGAGGTGTCAACCGGGGCTAAGGTGATATTGATTATTCCCTTATCCCTTGGTTCTGTTTTTACGAGAAAGGAATCGGTAAGTAATTGAAAGAAGAGGAGGAAAGGCGGATTTTCGGTAAGCGGTCCTTTTGTGACCCCTTTTTTCTCTATCTGAATAGAAAGCGATTCACCATCAGAGATTATTAACTGCCTCTCCGGTTTTGAGACCTCAATCCTTAATAAATTTGGCTTCTGGGCATAAAATCTACCCCGGAACTCTTCACAGGTGCCCGCCTCTTCTGAGCACACGCGCTGGATAAAATCTCCTTGGATAGTATTTACCTTCTTATATCTTTCCCTTACCTCCTGCCAGAAATCGGCTTTCTCCCCGGGTAAGGAGATTAAAAATAAGATTATCGCCAGTTGAAACATATACCTTAGAATATCGGAATTTTGCAATATGTCAAGAAAAGGCCATAAGTTCTTCTTTTAATCAGTTCACCCGGAAAGATTATTAACGGTCGCTGCGCTTTCACACGATGTGATTGATGAAAGGCGTGTCCTTGAAAAAGATAAAATCTGGTGTATAATTATTAAAAGAAAATAAGGAGAAATTATGAAACAAGTTATATTATTTTTGACCTTTGCTACCTTTTTATCCTCTCTTGCCGAAGAGAAGAAGGAGTGGTGCGGGACCCAAGAGGCTCTGCGCCGATTTAAGGCCGGAATTAAATTAGCAAGACCTTCCCTCTCTGGTCCGGTATCTTATATTGAGCGGACAAATTTCCGAGTCCACTACACGACATCCGGCAATGATGCGACGACCCCGGCTTATGCGGAATCGGTTGCCAAATTTATTGAATATTCCTGGAAGAAGCAGATTGATACCTTAGGCTGGATAACTCCGCCACCGGATTTCGGCTATGGCGGTGATGACCGCTATGATATATATATTCAAGGGCTATCCGGTGGTGTTATGGGATATTGCGCGCCGGAATTTTACTACACCAATCCTTATCCCGACGGTGCGACAAGTTTTATCGGCTTAGACAATGATATGTCATATAGGGATTTAAGGGTTGTCTGTGCCCATGAGTTTAACCATGCTTCCCAGAATCGGTATAGTTATTTAGAGCAGAATTGGTGGCAGGAGAACTGCGCAACCTGGATGGAGGATGTCTGCTATGATAATATAAACCAGTATGTTGACTACTTCTCTTGGTCAATTGACCCCTTAGATTCCCCGCACAAACCGATAACCTGTGAAGATGACCTTTACGAATATGCGGGCTCTCTCTGGCCAATGTTTTTGCACGAAAGGTATGACATAAGTTGTCCGAAGAGAGCATGGGAAAAATTAGGAGAAGTTTCTGGTGAGAATACCCTCTCCGGAATTGATTATACCCTTGCCAATCATTTCTCTTCAAATTTAACGACTGCCTTAAAGATTTATGGAATCTGGCGGTATTTTACCGGAACCCGCGCTGACCCGACCTACCACTTTTCCGAATCTAACCTCTGGCCAACTTCTACGGTTCTCCGAAGCCACTCTTCTTATCCGGCATCCGGAAATCAGGGGAGTTCCAATCCTTCTGGTCCGGGTGGAACGGACTACATCCAATTTTTCCCGGGGGCAAATTATTTAAGGATGAGTTTTGATGGTCAGGACAATTACTCCTGGTCTGCCTATGCGATTGGCTATAAGACACCACCTTCGGATACCTACGGATTTACTATCAGTTATCCTTCTGGTTATGGGGTGAGAACCGTTCCTTTTTCCGGTCATTCCCACATCGCCTTAGTGGTAACGGTTGCCCAATGGCAGGGTTCTGCAAATAATCTAACCTTTACTTATAACTGCTCTTTGAAGACAGTCTATACAAGGGATGTCGGAGTAGCGCAGATTCTCTCACCTCCGGATCGGGTGAAGAAAGACTCCACATTCCGCCCAAAAATCAGGGTTGAGAATTATGGGCAGACAACGGTCTCCTTTCCGGTCTGGTTTATAATAACGAAAACCCCTTCCGAGACAATTTATCAACAGACAGCTAATGTGAATAATCTACCACCGGATGGCAGTCAGGAAGTAGAATTTTCGCAGACCTCTATCGCTACCACGGGAATCTATTCGGTTGCCGCCTGGACAGCACTGAGCGGCGATGAATATGCCGCCAATGACCGCCTCACGAGAAATCTTGAAGTCTATATCCCACTAACCGGCTGGGAGAGAGTGGCAGATGTGCCTAATAGTCCGGATGGGAAAAGTGTGAAGAGTGGCGGCTGTCTAACAGTCGCTAATGATACGATGATTTTTATCTTAAAAGGAAATAATACGCCAAGTCTCTACCGGTTTAATCCAATAACCCTGGGGATTGGATTTGTCGGCAGTTTTTCCTATGGCGGTGAGCCGGTGAAACTGAAAAAGGGTGCCTTCATTATTGCCGGCGGAGATTACATCTATTTAGCGCGCGGGGGAAATACCAACTTCTTCTATCGGGCACCAAAAGCAAGCCCAATGAGTTTAAGTCCTCTTTCTCCAATTCCTGGCGGTCCATTAAAGGGTGGAACTGGAATGGTCTTTGCGAGTAAGGGTGGCAATGATTATATCTATCTCCTAAAAGGTTCAAAGACAAGGGATTTTTATGCCTATGATGTAACAACCGGCAGTTGGACGGTAAAACCGGCAGCACCAGCATATACAAAACCAGATAGAGGATACCAGATTGGCAGCGCAATCACCTTTGACGGTGACCGGACAATCTATTGCCTGCGGGCAAAATATAATGAATTTTATAAATACGATATTATCGGTGATACCTGGGTAAGTGGCATCTTAAAGATTCTCCCTTATGTCCATCCCCAAGTGGCAAGGAATAAGTATGTGAAAGAGGGTGGTGCCTTAACCTTTGCCAATAATAAGGTCTATGCCTTCAAGGGTGGCAATACAAATGAATTCTGGTCCTATGACCCGGCAATCAATAACTGGACCCCCTGCCAACTTTTGCCATCCGGAGAAGAAGCGAAGGGAATAAAGGGTGGCGGTTCGCTCGTCTCTCTTAATGGCAATATCTATGCCTTAAAAGGAAATAATACTACTGGTATATGGCGCTATTGCGAAGCAACCGATTTGGCATCCAAAGAGAAAGAGATTAAAGAAATGCAAGTTAGTGTTGGAACTCCTCCCCAATCCGCACTATATGGACTACGGAATGATGTTAAAATTTACAATCCCTCTGGTCGGCTAATTGCCAGTGGCAAGAGAATAGAATCCCTAAATAAACTACCGACTGGTGTTTATATAATTGAAACCCGGGCAAATGATAAACGGGAGGTTAAAAAACTGATTATTATTGAATAGCGAAAAGACTCTATTCGCTCCTTTATTATTCCCTAAGTATCTCAGTCAGAAATATGATGAAAAGGGATTAAAAATTGTCCGGTATCAGGCGATGGCATCTACCTTTAATCTGATGCCTGGGTTTTGACAATCACCATAAGCAAAATTCGTGCCACTCACATCGTGCGGGAGCAAAGCGACCGAAGTATAAAAATTGAGGAGATTGAATTTAAGATTTTTGGAAACATTTTGCCCAATTTTTTACTCTATATT
>JBBIHO010000144.1:0-4908 GCA_037446935.1 Caldifarciminota bacterium
TTGGCGTTATGTGAGTCCAAAAAGGGGTAATTTGAGGGGTAATTTTTCGTCTAATCAAAGGTCTAATTTTTGGTCTCATTTGTGGTCCAATCAAAGGTCTAATTTATCTTACTACGCAAGGGCGTTGCCAGCGGTTCGCAATGACAAATATGGAATCCAGTTGCATGGTTTTCGGAGACTTGATTTCTATAAAAAATTATGGTATAATATATAAAGATAAAAAAGTGCCTCTCTTTGAATCTAAGAGAATAAGAAACATGGAAGAGAGGTGGCTCCCGGCTCTTCCATACAAAACGGTTAAGAACCGATATTATATCAAGGAGGGTTTATGAAGCGATTTTTTCTCTTCTTTTATTTTATCTCTTTTGCCTTCCCGTTAACTATCACCTGGCGGGAATGGCCTTATGGTGCGGAATATACGGGAACCTGGTTTAAATGGTGGTATAATGGACCGGATAATCCTGTCCGCTGTTCCTCCTTTAACCATCTTGACACCATTTGGGATTTCGCCTATGGTCCGACCGTCGCCACTGCGGAATCTCGCATCCGACCAAGGAGCGAAGCCCCGGGAACTCCCCCTACCCGCACCACCTATGCCGAAAGAATTACTGACCATAATGGAATCTCCTGGATGTATGAAAATAAAGATACTACCGGGCAAACCCAGAGTATGTGGGTATATGGTATATATATGCAAGGAACCCAATATAACTATACCTCGCCCTATCACGAGGTTTATCAATTCCCGATGACTTACGGAACAAACTGGATTTCGGAATGGACATGGGATTATATGGGCTTAACAATTCATGAGGAGAGGGATAATACAGTCGTTGCTCAGGGCTGGGTAAGAGTCCCTGCGGATACATTTCACTATTACCCCTGCCTGGTCATCAGGACTTATTTGCACACCTATGATGAGATGGGTATCATTGATGTCAATCGGATAATTCACGAATGGGTAGTTCCTAACCGGGGACCGGTTGGGGGTTCCGTTGTAACAATTATGAGTCGGGATGGTGAGACAAATCCCGGCTTCACAATCGCCGATTACTTCTTTCGCCAAAAGGAATTTTACTCCTCCATTGATATGCAGCCACCAACTTTTGCTAATACCACAATCATTCCCAGTGGCTACAATTTCGGTCCTTTTAAGGTCTCATCGGTGATTACTGACGCCAACGGCATCTCCCGGGATTCTATTTATTATAAGATCGGCAGTGCGCCTTGGCAGAGTCTTCCACACGATTCGGTAAGAGGAAATATCTACTATTTTCACATCCCCCAGATTTCATCTCCCGACACAATCCGTTATTATCTCTCCGCGGTTGATAATTCTCCGCAAAGAAATCGTGGCACCGACCCATCCAATGCCCCAACTACCCACTACAAATTCTATGCAATGGACCCTGCCAATGACCACCGACCGCCACAGATTACTGGCACAACCGTCTGGACCGATACGATATTCCAGGGACCTTTTGTCGTTTCGGCAAATGTCACTGATTCCTCTTATGTTGATTCGGTTGCCCTCTATTATCGTTTCGGCTCCCAACCCGAACAGAGGGTTTTGCCGGACAGTCAGGTTGGAATAAGATACTTCGCAACTATTCCCGAGGCAAGCCCCGGAACATATATTCGTTACCGGATAAGGGCAGTTGATGGTTCGCCGAATCGCAATTCTACTTATGACCCCCAAACCGGCTATTATTCCTTCTCCATTATGGACGGTGTGCCACCTAATTTCACCGGGACAACTGTCTGGCCTGATACTACTTATCCCGGTCCATTTTATGTTGGCTCAACGATTACTGATGCCTCAGGAATTTATCGTTCTTGGATATTCTTCCGTTTAGGAATTACCGATTGGGATTCACTCGCTCCGGATTCCATAAGAGGAAACAATTATCATTTTCACATCCCCCAGGTCGCGACACCGATGCTCATCCGATATTACTTAAAGGCTTATGACAACTCACCCCGCCGTAATATGGGAACCGACCCTCAGGGTGCCCCGGGAAATTTCTATGCCTTCTTCTGCGACCCGCAGGTGGGATTAAAAGAAGTAACTTCTCAGGGTAATTTCCAATTCTTTATAACTCATCTCAATCCCAAAACGATAACCTACCACCAAAAAGAAAAAGGGAAAGTATCAATAAGGATTTATAACCTTTTAGGAAGAGAAGTATGCAACTTCTCAAAGATAATGCCCGCTGGTGATTATAAAATTCCTTTCCCAAAATTACCATCCGGTATTTATATCTTGATTGTTAAGTTTGGGAATACGGAACTGCGAAGGAATTTTATTGTAATTAGAAATTAAAAGAGAGGAGATAGGCTCTTATTCCGCCACCGACACATTGTGCGGGAGCGAAGCGACCGACATCTCTCTTTCTCCATCATTCTAAAATCTTCCCTTTTTATTCGGGTTGGGTATTTACCGGAGAAGCAGGCGGTGCAGAATCCTCTTTCCTTCTCTTTCCCTCTTACTGCGGCAACTAAACCTTCATAAGTCTGATAGATTAACTTATCCACACCGAGTATTTCCCTTATCTTCTCTACGGAATAGCGTCGGGCAATAAATTCGCCCCGGGTCATCATATCTATCCCATAGACGCAAGGGTATCTTAAAGGCGGGCAGGTAATCGCCAGATATATCTCCTTTGGCGAACAGCGGCGCAGGATATTCACTATCTCCTTAGAGGTTGTTCCCCGGACAATTGAATCATCAACAACTAAAATCTTTTTACCTGCAATCTCGCTCCGAATTGGATTTAACTTCTGCCTCACTGCTACCTCTCGCATCTCCTGGCGGGGCATAATAAAGGTTCGCTGGATATAACGGTTTTTGATCAAACCTTCTCTCAATTCACAGTCCAAAACCTTCGCCACCATCGTTGCCGCTGGCCGGGCGGTATCCGGAACCGGAATCACCACATCCGGTTTCACTCCTACCTTTAAGCACTCCCTGCCTAAATACTCTCCCAAACGCAACCGTGCCTCATAAACACCAATCCCATCAATTATTGAATCCGGACGGGCAAAATAGACATATTCAAATATACAAGGAAAGAGTTCACCTTTTATTATCTCCTTGGAATGAACCTTTCGCTTCTGGTCAATAAAGATAATCTCACCTGGCTTCACATCCCGAATCAACTTATAACCCAAAAGGTCAAGGCAGACGCTCTCCGAGGCAAAGATGTAAGAGAAACCTCGCCTTCCAAAACATAGTGGTTTTATCCCCTTCGGGTCGCGAAAGGCAAATATTCCTCTATCGGCGATGACCCCAACGCAAGAATAACTCCCCTCCACCTTCTTAAAAACCTCTCTTATTCCTTCCACCATTAAGGGAAAGGTAAATCTTTTATGTTTGTCAATTGCATCGGCAAAGACATTTAAGATTACTTCAACATCCGAATAGGAATTTAATTGCCGAAATGACCTCTCTGCCAGTTCCTTCCTTAAACGGAAGTAATTTGTCACATTCCCATTGTGTGCCATCGCAATTCCGTAAGGCACATTAACAAAAAAGGGTTGGGCATCTTCGCTCGCTCCGGCACCAATCGTTGGATACCGCACATGGCCAATTCCCATATCACCTTTTAACCGCCGTAAATTCTTCTCCTTAAAAACATCCAAGACTAAACCCATTCCTTTCTTAAGGTGGAACATCCCGTCATAGGTGATTATACCTGTAGCGTCTTGGCCTCGGTGCTGTAAGGAAAGTAGCCCTTCGTAAAGTTTATGGACCACCTCCTTTTCCCCTAAGATGCCAATAATCCCGCACATTTTATAAAGAGTTCAAAGAAACTACGAATTTCGTGAATATAAGGAAAGCAATGAGTCGGAAGTCGGACTTCCCGAAAGAAAACATTTTAACCACTCAAAGAGAAAAACTCAAAATTCAAAGTTCAGAAAATCCGAAAAGAAGATTTTTGCTTTGCGCCTCTCTTTAATTCGGTGTTCACCAATGTTCACCCGTGGTTTCAATTTGACTTCCTTAACGGGGTTCATTTTAAGGGAGCGATGGATAAAGCCTCAATTCATAAGCCCATCTTTTTAGGGATTCAATCCTTTTATTCTTATCTGCTGGCAAGGTGAATGGTCGGCGTCCCCGACAGTCAATTATCACACCACAGACACCACCCTCAATCTCCACCTCTTGCTTACGCCCCCTACCTGCTCCTAAATCAAATCCCTTCTCCGGAATTAACTCCATCTTCTTTTTCTCATTTAATCCGCAGGGAATGAGCGCCATATCCTCAAAATTTACCGATTTTGTCTCCGATCTTCCGTCTGGCTCAAAGACCTTAATTGTCAGGCACTTTTGTCCTTCCTTTCCCTCACCAATCGGCGCAATACAGGTTCCTAACTTTATTAAGCAGTCCCTTTCAAAGACATCCCTTGCCGCCTTTTCGTGAACTGTGGAAAGAACACCTAAATGGGGCATCATAAATATACTGTCAACTGCCAGCTTTGTTATCCCCTCCGGCAGGAAGGCATCAATCATCATTACTGCTGCCTGCATCCGACGCGGGGCATGGGAGAGAATCCCTCCGGAGCCGACGATAATATTCAGGGCAAGAAGGTTAACTAATGTCTCGCCGGTTAAAGTCTGGGCAAAGGCATCAGAAATCGTTCTTGCCTGTTGGACACCCTTCAGTCCCACAGCCATTGATTTATGCTGTTCTAAGGCAAGCCTTAAAGCCTCCCGCGCAATCGCCTGTTCAATCATTAAACTATTCAAGTCTTGCGGAATTGTTGTTGGCCGAATCATCTTATTCCGAATCCGATTTCTTAAATCCTTTTCACTAATATCAAATGGTATCCAACGCATTATATTCTCAATCCCCGCCTCTACTAAAACATTAGATATACTATAAGACATACCTAAATTGGCACTCA
>JBBIHO010000145.1:0-2109 GCA_037446935.1 Caldifarciminota bacterium
GACCCGGAGCGGTATCAGACAATCTTTGCCAAGGAGGAAGGCGGAATTGCCTCACCAACCGCCGGTCTCCATTTCACACCGGAGTTGATTCGGCAAATAAAAGAGAAGGGGACGGAGATTGGTTTCATTACCCTCCACCCCAGCCTGGGCACATTCCGTCCGATTAAGACCGAACTGGTGGCAGAGCATAAGATGTATCCGGAAGATTTTACAATTGAAGAGGATACAGTCCGTTTGATACAGGAAGGTAAGAGAAAAGGTTGCCGGATAATCGCCTGCGGGACAACTGTTGTCCGGGCGTTAGAAAGTATCGACCTTCAAGCGGAAATAAGACCATTTCGCGGTTCTACCGACCTCTTCATTTATCCCGGATATAGATTCAAAGTCGTTGACGCCTTAATCACTAACTTCCACCTTCCCCGCTCCACCCTCCTCTTACTCGTCTGTGCCTTTGCGGATAGAGAACTAATCCTTTCTGCCTATCGCTATGCGATTGAAAAAGGATTCCTCTTCTACAGTTTTGGCGACGCAATGTTTATAATCTAAAAAAGATGGTTTTTGGTTTACGGTCAAGGCAGCCGGTTGCCGGGACCAACAACCATAGACTAAAAAATGGAGAGGCTCTCGGTTAAAGAGATAATTATGGCAACTAAGGGGAGACTCATCCGGGGCAATGAAGAGGATTATATAGAGAGGATTTCTACCGATTCCCGAACCCTCTCCCCCGGGGATTTCTTCATCCCCTTAAAAGGGAAGAGATTTGATGGACATTCCTTCATTGGCGAAGCGAAGAAAAGGGGTGCGAAGGGGGTGCTATTCTCCGAGGAGATAAAAGAAGAACTGCCGATTATGATAAAGGTAGAGAATACAAAGACCGCCCTGCACGAGATTGCCGGATATTACCGGAGGAAGTTTCATCCGCGAGTGGTCGCCATCACCGGAAGCAATGGCAAGACAACAGTGAAGGAGATGGTGGCAAAGATTGCTTCCTTAAAATATAAGGTCTTAAAGAGCCCCGAGAGTTATAATAATGACATCGGTGTTCCTCTTACCCTCCTGAGACTCACCTCCGATACCGAGATTTTAATCTTAGAGATGGAGATGAATCAAATTGGTGGCACCCGCCTCCTCTGTGAAATGAGCCTTCCGGATATTGGGGCGATAACCAATATCTCCGATACCCACCTTGAATTTATGAAGACGAGAGGGGGTGTTGCAAGAGAGAAGCGGGAACTCTTAGAGTCCCTACCGTCCTCTGGTATCGCAGTCTTGAATGGTGATGACTTAAAAGTGGCGGAGATAGGCAAAGGGTTTACCTTTAAGAAGTTAACCTTTGGCTTAAGAGAAGCCTTTCACTTCTCTGCCCACCGGGTTAATCAATCCCTTGAGTCTTCTCTTTATCTTTTAAATGGCAGATACCGGGTCTATCTCCCACTCCCCGGCATTGGCAGTATCTATAACTCCCTCTGTGCCATCGCCATCGCATCCGCATTGATGATTGACCTGGCAACCGCCATCTCTGCCCTCGCCAATTTCTCGCCCCCTCCCCTCCGCTATCAACTGATAAACCTCAAAAACTATAAAATCCTTCTTGACTGCTATAATGCCAACCCTGCCTCAATGGAAGAGGCATTGAAGACCATCACCCAAATTGCCCCAAAGAGAAGGATTGGGGTTCTTGGGGATATGAAGGAGTTGGGCGAAAGGTCTCGTGAGTTCCACTACGAACTTGGCAGGAGGGCGGCAGGATATTTAGACCTTTTAATCGCACTCGGCGAGTTCGCACCGGTTCTTATCGCTGGGGCAAGAGAAGAAGGGATGGCAAAAGAGAAGACCTATGAGTTAAATGATGCGGACGAAGTGGTAGCCCTTCTCCTTGACATCCTCAAACCCTATGATACAATCTTAATAAAGGGTTCACGGGCAATGAATATGGAAAGGATATATTATAAATTAAAGGGAAGATATGATGAATAGGGTTAAGATTTGTGATACGACTCTAAGGGATGGACACCAGTCCCTCTGGGCAACAAGGATGAGAATCGAAGAGATGCTCCCAATCCTTGAGAAACTGGATAATGTCGGTTATCACTCCTTAGAGGTCTGGGG
>JBBIHO010000145.1:2124-4906 GCA_037446935.1 Caldifarciminota bacterium
CAATTGTATCACTGGTTTTTATCGACCTGAGGAGGGAGAGATTATCTTTAATAAAAGAGAGGGTTAAGAAGACACCGCTCCAGATGCTTCTGCGTGGTCAGAATATTGTCGGTTACCATAATTATCCCGACGATTTACTATCCGCATTCATTGAGAAGGCAGCGGAAAGGGGAATTGATATATTCCGCATCTTTGACGCCTTAAATGATATAAGAAACATAAGGAAGGCAATAGAATTTGTCAAAAAGGCAAAGAAAGATGCCCAGGGAACGCTCTGCTACACAACCTCACCGGTGCATACGATTGAATATTATCTTCTTTTGGCAAAGGAAGAAGTGAATTTAGGGGTTGATAGTATATGCATCAAGGATATGGCGGGAATCATCTCGCCAAAGGTTGCCTATGAGTTAGTCTCCGCACTGAAAGCGGAAGTTAAGATACCGATAGACCTCCATTCCCATAGTTCAAGTGGTATGGTTATCGCATCCTACCTCAAAGCGATTGAAGCCGGTGTTGACATCATTGACACCGCTCACCTGCCCCTCTCCTTCGGTACCTCCCAGCCGGCAATTGAAACAATCCTTGCCCTCTTAGAAGGCACACCAAACTATCCGGAACTTGATAAATTTCTCATCGCGGAAATCTCTCTCTACTTGGAGAAACTGAGGGAGAAGAAGGGAATCGTCTATGAGAAATTTATTGACGATGCGGTCTTAACCCATCAAATCCCTGGTGGTATGATGTCCAACCTCATCTCCCAACTGAGGGAGCAGAAGGCTCTCCACCGATTGAAAGAGGTCTTAGAGGAGGTTCCCCGGGTGCGAAAGGATATGGGCTATCCACCACTCGTCACACCGACCAGCCAGATTATCGGAGTGCAGGCGGTGTTCAATGTCATCACTGGCTCTCGCTATAAGGTTGTGCCTAAAGAAGTGAGGGATTATGTGAAAGGACTTTATGGCAAACCACCGGTTCCGATAAAGGAGACAATCATTAAAAAGATTCTTGGCGACGAAAAGCCAATAACAGAAAGACCCGCGGACTTACTACAACCAATCCTGCCTAAGGTGAAAGCGGAGTTAGATAAAAACCTCGTGGAAAAGGAAGAGGATTATATCACCTATGCTTTATTCCCAGAAGTGGCACTCCATTTCTTTGAAGAGAGGAAGAAAACACCAAGAAGTGAAAAGGAGGAAGATATGGGAGATGAAAAGGGTAGCAGAGATAAATTGGAACTGATGAGGCAACTCTTTGAACTGGCAGAGAGATTTAACATAAGTAGATTAGAATGGGAATATGAAGGAAACAGGATAAGGATTGAGAGGGGAGAGAGACCGGCTGATGCGGTCCTTGCCAAACAAGAGGTAAAACCAGCTCCCTTGTCAAGTCTTCCTAACGCAGATAAGGACAAAGTGATGTCTGCCGCGGTGGGCGGGGAAGAAGAGCGAATGTCTGTTCACTGTCAAAAACTGGCCGCAACCATACCACCAGCCAAAGAAGAGGCACAGGCGTTAGCATATGAAGAGATAAAATCACCGATGGTGGGGACATTCTACATCAGAATAAAACCGGATGCGGAGCCCTTAGTGAAAAAAGGGGACATTGTTGAGCCGGGTCAGGTCCTATGTGTCATTGAGGCAATGAAACTGATGAACGAGATAGAAGCGGAGAAGAGGTGCAAAATCGTTGACATCTTAGTCAAGGATGGTGACCCAGTTGAATTCGGCCAGACACTATTTCTATGCGAACCCGTTTAAGACAAGCAATTTTATCCATCCTTCTTATAATTCTTGGCGGAGAAGAGATACTCTTGACGGTGAGCGTGGCATCGGTCATTGCGCGTGGTGTTAACGAGGGTCAAAAAATTTCTACCTTAATTCCAGAGCCTTTACTAGTTGCGTTAAACGATAATGCGACCGCTTCCAACGGACGGGAGCGAATAGCGACCGTTACCATTTCCCAACCCAAATGGATTGAATTCAAGTCCCGCTTGCTAAGCAGTGGTTTTTTATTCAAGGAACCTCCCGGCTTTCCGGATTTGCCAAGTAAGGAATTTCTTATCTCCTTACGGAAGCCGGTAAAGGTGGAATACCTTGAAGAAGAACGGATAATTCCAGTTAAAATTCCTCTTGTCCAGCCGAATAATTTTCCGGGCATTGGGGAGAATAATGAAGTCAAAACTCAAAACTCAGAACTCAAAACTCACACGCCTAACCAACATTTTTTAATAACCGATACTTCCTTCCTTTGTGGGGAAAAGGTTGCTCGGTTAAAGGTCTATCCTTTCTTAGTTGACCCCTCATCAGGGTATTTAATTTATCAACCTCTCGTCGTGGAATTTCAAATCCCAAATGGTGCTGATGGCAGGCGGCAGACAGAAGACGGAGAGGCGAGGTTCGACTATCCACCATCCTCCGGAGGTAGCAATTTCTTCAACCGTTCCCCTGTCTGGTATAAAATAAAGGTTGATTCCTCTGGTCTCTATAAGATTACTGGGAGGGAACTAAAGAAGGCAGGAATGAATCTATCTTCAATAAGTCCCTCCGGTCTTAAATTGTTTAACATTGGGGAATTTTCTCCTCCCATCTCTTATCCTGAGACGATGGTGGAGGTGCCAATCTATGTCTATACCGGACAGGATGGAAGGTTTGATGAGGATGACTATCTTCTCTTTTATGGTCGGGGTGTCTCAAGGTGGCGTGATAAAAAGTTGACTTATTATGAGAATATATTCTCTTCCTATAACTTCTACTGGCTAACCCATAACGAGAAGCCTGGCAAG
>JBBIHO010000146.1:0-4905 GCA_037446935.1 Caldifarciminota bacterium
CAACTCTTCTTTGATATATGGCGGTAAAGCAATCCTGCCGAATTTTTTAATTATCACCTCATCCTTCTCATTACGGTCGCTTCTCTTGCTTCGCAAGTCCTGCGGAAACGCTCCCGCACGATGTGAGAAGAATCGGATAATACGCACCCCGCTCTCCTTTCTCTCCAAGATTTCAATCTCATTCTCGCAACCCTTTATTGTTACCTTAATTCCCGGTTTAAATCTCCTTGCCGGTCGGGTTAAGACCTCCCAGCAATTCTCGCCGAGTCTTCTCAGAAGCAGTATCTCTCCTTCTTTACCATCAGGAAGGAGAACATAGATTCTTGCCGGAATCACCCGGGTTTTGTTAAAGATTAGGATATCTTCTGGACCTAAATATTCGGTGATTTGCGAGAAGTTCATCTCGGCAAATTGGCGTCTCTCCCGGTCAACAACTAATAGGCGGGAGGCATCCCTTCTCTCCCTTGGCTTTTGGGCGATGAGTTCTGGTGGGAGTTCGTAGTCAAAATCTGATAGTCTCACAGCTCTTATAGTCCTTTGGTCCTATAGTCCAATAGTCGTTTGGTCGACTAAAAGGCCACAAGACTAAAAGACTATATTCCTTATCTTCCTGGCAATCCTTTCTAAGTCTTCTTCTTTTAATATCTCCCTTGGTTTTGTCTGGATGTAGTTGTGGATGTCTAAGAATTTATCAAAGATATTGTCAATACCCTTTAATTTTGGGATGAGGTGGGCGTGGAGATGGGGAATCCTCGTCCCTCGGATGAGGAGGCTTACATATTCGCAATCAAATGCCTTCTTTAACTTCTTACTCATTATCCATACCGCACGGAAGAAAGGACCAGCATCATCGGGCAACAATTCGTGTAGCCACAAGATATGCTTTTTTGGGATTACCAGTGTGTGTCCGGGACTTGCCGGATAGATATCTAAGAAGGCTAATGTCTTCTCATCCTCATAGAGAACCAATGCCTTTTCTCTTCCTTCAGCGAGCGAACAGAATAGGCAATCATTCATAAAGCACCTACCCCTTTCTAATCGGCTGGAAGTAGAGTATATCGTTAATATCTCCCTTGCGCTCTTTTTCTGGTTTAAAGACCGCCTCCACTCTCATTCCAATCTCTAATTCTTCCTCTTTCACATTCCCCAGGCGGTGGATGAGAACGGTTGTGGTGTCTTTCATCTTTATCATACCGACGATTTCTGGTATCTCCTTTCTCTTACCATCGGGACCGATATGGAGGATGGTATAGGATTTTAAGATTCCTTCATTTTTAACCTTTCGCCACTCTCTCAGTTCCTCAAAGCAATTCTCGCAGTAAATCTTTGGTGGCAGGAGAAGGAGTTCACATTTCGGGCAATAAGTGGCAAGAAGAGTTCCCTCTTCCTTTAATGAGCGGAAGAATCTCTCACCGGCGATTCCGGCGGTATATAAACTCTCTACGGGTAGTTCCCCCGCAAATGCCTTAATCTCTATATTCTTCATAACGCCAACCTTTTTCTTTTATTCATTACGACTCATTTCTCAATTGGCTTAAAGTATAAGATATCAGTTATTGCCCCTTCCCTCTTCTCTTTCTCTTTCCACACTGCCACGACCTTCATTCCGATATGAACCTTCTCTGGTTTCACTTCGCCTAAGAGGTGCATAATACCGATTCCCGGGGATGCGCCATCAATCTCAATTACCGCTGGAATCTGAGGTTCTTTGATTCGCTTCACATCCCAGGTGACATAACAGAGGGAGAAGGTATTAACCTGCCCGGTATCTTTCAGTTCTACCCATTCGGAAAGCAAGCAGAAGCATTCTTCGCAAAATATGCGCGGTGGGACCAATATCCGGCCACACTTATGACACTTCACCCCGATAATCTTTCCTTCCTTAAGACCGGATAAGTATCTACCAATCGCCTGTCCACAGTCCCAGGTATATTTGGCATCTGCCTTCCAATAGGTTAGAGAGACCTTCCTCTCTTTTATATCTTCCTCTTTCAATCCAGTTCCTAAGAATCTCATCTTCCCTCCTTAGATTCCCAGGACAACGACGGTTCCGACTTGCATCAAGTCACCCCATGCTTGGGCGAGCCCGCGTTTTGCCTTACGGGCAATCTGCCTCTTTCCGGCTTCCCCGCGGAGTTGCAGGAAGATTTCTATCACCTTCATTAAGCCAGCCGCAGCAATCGGATTCCCCACTCCTAATAGGCCACCAGATGGGCATACCGGTAGTTCACCATCTCTTTCTGTAAGACCATCCGCGGTCATCCTTGGTGCTTCGCCTCGGTCGCAGAGTAGCAACCCTTCCATATGATGGAGTTCCTTATAATCAAATGGGTCATAAGGTTCTGCAACATGGATGTCATACCGGGGATTAGTCACTCCTGCCATCTTGTAAGCCATCCTTGCCGCCTCTTCCACATAACGGGGATAAGCCAGATCGCGATTTGTCCAATAAGCGGTATCTAATGCCCAGCCAACCCCTTCTATCCAGACCGGTTTTGAAGTGACGCGCCTGGCAATATATTCATTAACCATCACAATGGCACAGGCACCATCCGAGACCGGTGAGACATCAAGCCTTTGGACCGGATATGCTAAGACCTCAGAATTTAAGACATCTTCTAAGGTGACCTCTTCCTTCAATTGGGCAGAAGGATGGTCTAAGGCATTCCTCTTATTCTTCACCGCCACCCGAGCGATATCTTCCTTTTTTAATCCATAAGTTGTCATATAGCGGTTCATCTCTAAGGCAAAGATCCATAATAGATTTGGCTTAAGGGGTCTTTCGGTTGTATGGTCAAAGATGGTTAAGAAGGCAGCCTGGGGATGGGGCTGATAGGAAGACATCTTCTCTTCGCAGACGACGAGGCAGGAATCAATCACTCCGGAGGCGATATGATACCAACCGCAGGCGACCGCAAAGACACCGGTTCCGCCACCAACGAAACAGCGGAGTGTCGGTTTATTGAAACCACCGGCGCCATCCAAAAGATACTCACCTTTCATATGGACGCCATCAAATGTATCCGGGGCGCTACCGATAACGACCGCATCAATTTGATTGAGTTTCATCCCGCAATAATTGAGGGCTTCCTTTGTCGCATAAAAGGCTAATTCCTTTCCGGTCTCTTGCGCCCTTCTCACAAATTTTGTCATTCCGACACCAACAATGGCAACTTTTCTACCCATTTTAACTCCTTTTGTTTGAGATTATCACACAGGCGGTTGACTCGGTTGGTAGACCCCGCCAAGAGTGGACCAATGCGCAATCTGATTTTGGGAGTTGGAAACTGCCAGCCTCTTTTCGCAGTTGGAGGCAGGCAGAATATAGTCTTAAAAGTCCGGTCGCCTCATATAAATGTCCCATTCCTAAACTACCGCCCGAAGGATTTATTGGAAAACTTCCCTCAGGATAAGACTCCCTTTTTAAGAACGACTCAATCTCCATTCGGTCAGCAATCCCTAAGGCTTGTAGGTGCTGTAATTCTTTATAGGAGAATGTATCATCAATCTCCGCAAAATGGAGTTCTCTCCGAGGGTTTCTAATCCCTGCCATATCATAAGCCATCTTTGCTGCCTTCTCAACATAAGAGAGTTCATCCCAATTCCGGGTTTCCAGATTCGGTGTTCCGGAATTCCAGCCGAAGCCAGAAATCCAGATTGGCTTCTTTGTGAGGGAGTCCGCAACCGATTCACAAGCTAAGACGAAGACACAAGCGCCATCAGCACCTTCACTCACATCAAGTTTTCTAAGGGGGAAGGATAAGACTTCGGAGGCGAAATAGTCATCAAGGGTAAGGTTTGCCGGAAAGGCGGCATAGGGATTCTTTAAGGCATTTCGGTGATTTTTCACAACCACCTCACCACAGATGGCAGGGTCTAAGTTAGATGAATGGAGAAAGCGGTTAAACTCTAAACCGGCAATGAAATAGGACGAAAGATTAAGGGGTCTGATATAGATTGGATCTAAGGCACACATCGCGATACCATCCGGAGTGAGGATATTGGATGATTTGGCGTGTGCTTCCACAACTGCAATATTGAAATATCCGGTCTTTATCTGCAAACAGGCGGCAATAATCCCTTGTAGTCCATCCTGGGTTAAAGTGTGATTCGGTTTCAGGGCACCACCCAACTGGTCGGGTGTATATTCATCAAAGATGGAAGTCCCTTCATTGTAGTCCTCCGCACAGGTGATAAAGGTATCAACATCCTTTCTGGGATTGATACCGCACTCGTTATAAGCCTTCACCGCTGCGGAAAAGACCAATTCCTTATAAGAGAGATCAGGTGATAGAGGTCTTAGGGGAGTGATTCCCATTCCAACAATCGCGACCTTCATATCTTCCTCCTACTTATAGAAATTTGAACTCCAAAACCAAAGAAACACCCAAAAATAGCCGCGATGAACATTACCTCACATTTTAACTAAAAACTGATCAACCGTCAACCCCTCTCTGCCACAGCAGTTGAAAAAGGAACTATTGACTTTTTTTTATTTTATTGTATACTATTAGTTAGACTGAGAAACGGAGAGAGGATATGGCTTTAGGAAAGGGTGAAGAGAGAAGAGAGAGAAACTGCGAGAAGGGAAGGAGAGGTCTTTTGACCCTTAAACCCT
This sequence comes from Caldifarciminota bacterium, assembly GCA_037446935.1. GTDB lineage: Bacteria > Hydrothermota > Tepidihabitantia > Tepidihabitantales > JBDRVQ01 > JBBIHO01. Next base: position 4,619 of record JBBIHO010000146.1, read on the forward strand.
TTAACTCCCCAAACCATTCTCGCCAAGAGGGAAGGCAGGTCCCGGAAGATAGTGATTTCCTCACTCCCTTTCTATGGCGGGGAAGGAGAGTCAAAAATACCGCCAATTGGAGGGTTTTATGCGATACTTTTTAATATCTATCTTCCTTCTCAATGCCATCCTCTTAGGTTTTAGTGAAAGAGGGGCGATGAGAAGCGAGCGGTTTTCAAAAAGGAGAGAAGAACTCCTTAACAAACGAAGCGAGCGTGCACGGAAAATGGAAAGGCGAAATCCGAAAAGGGAAGAGA
>JBBIHO010000147.1:0-4848 GCA_037446935.1 Caldifarciminota bacterium
CCTGTTTGGATAGGGGATAGACTATTCCCGGGAAGATTCCCCGCTCCTGATAGATATATATCCGGGAGTGCTCACGATAGCCATAGATGAACTGGTAGATTGTGAGGTTATAGTCAAGCCTCTCTCTTAGATACCAGTAGGAGAGATAGAAGTTTGAGAGGTCAATGATGCCGGTCAAATCGGTGAGGATGAGAAAGCGGTGGTCACCTAAGATATCGGAAAGGGAGACGAGCGCATAACCGGAGAAACTCCCTGGTGTCCAACTGACCGCACCTTGGGCATAGTCAGCGGAAAGAGAGAAGCCCACCGGTTCTCCCGGGGAAACTATCGTCTCGGCGGTTGTTGACTTCCCTTTCACTTCTAAAAGGGGAGGCGGGGAGACCTCCTCCATAACCTCTCGGAGTTTTGAGACCTCAATTGTGGCAATCTCCCAGGATGAATTCTTAAAATAGGAGAAAGCGAGCCTTCCATCCCTGGAGACCGATAGATAATCAAATCCGGAGAAGAAGTTTGTCTTAAAGAGCCTTCCGTCTGGCAAACCTAAATAGATTTGATTCCCTTCGCCGATGAATAATATTTCGCCAGAAGGAAGCCGATGTGGGAAACTCATCACATTTCTTGCGAATAGTCTTTTAATTGTGCCATCTTTTAATGAATATGACCAGATTCCGAATCTCCCCAGAGAGGGGATTTCTCCTTCGGATTCCGGACGGGAGGAGACAAAGAAGAGTGTCTCGCCGTCCGTGGAGAATGAAGGGGAGAAGTCATCGTAAAAATCAGAGGTGAGCCTCTCCATTTGACCGTTCTCTAAGTTGAGGAGATATAAATCGGAGAAGCCTCTGTTGAGGCCAATAAAAGTAATCTTCTTGCCATCCGGAGAGAATGCCAAATCAAAGATGTCGTCTAAGGGGATGGGAATCTTCCTCGCGACCTTTAGGTCCTTAGTGAAGAGACGGAGTTCCCTTCTTCCTTCACCGGCGAAAAGGATGGCAATCTGTTCCGATGGCGTGTCGGTTATGGTGATTGCCCGTTTTAAGAATCGCACATCCTCTTTCGCCTGTCTTATCTTTATCACCTTCTGGACTATCTTCCCGGAATAGGTATCGGTGATATAGACCTCAAACCCACCGCGCCGGTTAGAGAGGAAGATAACCTTATCCCCTTTTGGGGATATTACCGGGGTCGTATTATAAATCCCCTTTCCGGGGAAGGAGGTGAGAAAGAGGAGGAGAGAATCCTTCTTTTGGTTGCTATAAAGGGGAAAGTATTCCCCCTTCAGATATGCAAAGAACTCTTCGCCAAAGGCGGCAGATGACTTCCCGAAAAGGGACCGAATGGTCTCCGCAAGGGACTTCTTTCGGAGGGAGATTAAGAACTCATAGACCTTCTCTTCACCATATCTCTCATCAATATAAAAGAAGAATGCCTCACCCAACCGGTATGCCAAGTATCCGGAATTCATTTCCAGTTCCGCGAGGTCTATCTTATTATGAACGATATAGTCCCGGAGATAGATCTCAGAAAAGGCATCCCTGCCTAAAACCTTTGCCGAGGCATATTCACTGAAACCCTCAAGGATGAAGAAGGGAGGAGGGGTTCGTAAAGAGAATATAGCAAAGCGGGAAGCGAAGAAGAGTTCGTATTCGTAGATATGGGTAACCTCATGCCTTAAAACCCTCTCAAATTGAGAAAGGGAACCTTCATAAGGGACGACAACCCTCCTTTTGAGGAGTTCGGCAAATCCACCAACCCCTTCTTCCAATAAGTCTAATATGATATTCGTCTGGGTGAATTGATGGAGGGAGTTATAGATGATGATTGGGGTCTTCTCCTTCTTTTTAAGTTTTAACCTCTTCTCTAAGGTCTCAGCATGGTCTTCACAAACTGAGATAGCGAAAGAAGCTAACCTCTCGCTACCTTCTGGATAATAGAGATAAAAATGTGGGGACTCAATGCGCAGGAAGGTAATCTCTTCATACTGCACCTTATTTTTGCCGAAATAATCCTGAGCCAAGAGAGATAAAAAACTGAAGAGAAAAAAAATTAGTCGGTTGGGCTTAGCAAAAACCCCTTTACCGGACGAGAAGTTTCTCATAGAGGACTCTCCTCTGGTTTAAGGAGAAGGAACTTGCCTCTAACTTAAAGAGATATATCCCCTTCGGCAGAGATAGGGGAAGATGGGCAATATTTCTTCCTGCTGGAAAGAAGGATGCGAAATCCTTAATAAACCTTCCGGAGAGCGTATAGACCTTTATCTCAACCAGTGCCGGATAGGTGAGGGTAAAGAAAAAGTAGGATGTATTTTTCCTTACAAGAGCCATCACCTCTGAGACGGAAAGGCGGGGAGCGAGGGATGTGAATAGAGTGAGCCTCTTCTCTCCCAAATTGAGGAAGTTATCATAAACAATAAACCTCAGATGGGTCGTCTCTCGGCTTAAAGTGAGGGGAAGGTTAAAGAGGGAGGCGCGAGAGTTGTAATCAGGCGAAAGGAGATTTGATAAATCAACCTCCTCCTCCATAATGAAGAGCCTTGGGTAATAGCCACCGGGGCGGTAAGAGGAAGAGAAGATTCCGGATTCGTCTTCTATCCTGCCGGTGAGGAGGAGATTCTTCGGGAGGGTAGCGGTATCCCTTAACTCCCGATTCTCCGCAAAGACTTCTATCTTTGGAGCCTGGGTATCAAGAAGAGAACCCTCCATTGAATCGCGTGATAGGCTATCAAGAAACCAGATATAAGAACTCTCCTTCTCTAAGGAGGGGGAGGAGAAGAATACCGCAAGTCTTGCGGTGTTAGGAATCTCCCAGTAAAAGTTATTCGGGTCACCAATCGTATCAAGGGAGATACCACAGGGTGGGATGAATGAAAGCGAGAAGAGAGATGACTTCTCTTTACCTCGCAGACGGGCAACGCAATATCCGCGCAGATTGTAATGGGTTTGAAAGGTATAGGGATTCCCATTGTAATAGACCGTGGATGTATACCGGCGACGACGGATTCCATAAAATAGGGCAGATGAATAGAACCTCTCCTTTGCGGTGGTGAGCGAGCAGGCGTAAACACAGAGGGAACGGGGACGGAGGGTAGCGCGTGCGATTTCCGGGAAGGAGACACGACGGGGAAATGAGACTAAGAGGGCAGGGTCGCCAAATAGATGGTAGGAGATATCACACCTCTGGGCTAAAAAGAATGCCTTTCCTAAACTCTCGCAAGAAAAGAGATTAGAGAGTAGCGCCGCACACAGAGCCTCATTGGGGCCAGGGCTTGATGCCTTACTTGAAGCAATCGTGGCGATAAAACCATCCTTATTCCGAACTAAATCCTCAGCGATACATTCCCGATATCTCCCCAATTCAAAGTCATCAAAGCGGCCAACGCCACAACTGCCAAAGAAGCCGAAGGGATATTGCCCCCCGGTTTTGATATCCACCACATCCTCAATATTCAATAACTGCTCGTGTGCCAGCCGGAAACCAGCCCCGTGTCCAAAATAGACGACCCCTAAGGTGCCCTGCCTTAGAGAAGAGAAGAGAGCCTTCTTTGCCAATGGTTTCTCCCGGACCTGAGAGAGGGGATATTCCGTAAGATAAATCTCCTCACACTCAAAATATCTCGGCAACTCCCCTTTCAGCCTCTCACAGGAGGCGATATGAACCCCTAATCCGCAATTATCCGGGGAATAAGGGTCGCCGAGATACTCATCATCCGCACAGAAGGTCCAACGGGCTTTATAAGGGGCGGACCTCGCCTCATAAACCTTAACCTTCTCTAAATAACTTGCCCCCTCCTCTTCTGTCCGGCAAGGCAGTCTTCCGAGGATGAAATCGGGATAGAGCGGTAGAACTGAATCCTCCCAATCCGCATACCAGGCATCTAAGGCAAGTGGATAACGCTCATAGACCTCATAAGAGAGTCCGGTGCCATACTCATAAGGCGGAATCCCTGGCCTCTTTGGTCTTAAGAGATTCCGGTAATCATAATCGCCATCACCTAAGAGAAGTGCAAACCTTGGCTTCTTTGCCCTGAAGAACCTTTTTAGGGCATATGGCTCCTCAATCCCAAAGGTATAAAGGTCATAAATATCCTCCAATTTTGCGGTGGCACAAGAAAGGTTAGACCTCTTCCTCCGGTAATGAGCGAAGAGTTCTGCAAGGCGCATAAATTCCTTCGGGGCGACGACTATATAATCCGCAAATAGATTGGGAAGGGGTGAGAGGGCTAAATCCCTCCTCTCCTTTATCTCCAAAACCCGGCGCATCCTATCCTCAAATCCGACCAAAAGGATAACCGTATCCAAAGGGAGGGAGAATGAAACAGTATCCTTACTCAAAGAGAACTCAATAAAGCGCGGATTGAGGGGATTTGTAATATCCAAGAGAATTGGTTCCCTTTCAATAGAAAACCGAAAATCACCACCAGTAGCTATCAATTCAACCGGCTGGGAGATTCTATCCTTTAAGAGGAACTGAAACTCAAAGTAATCAATGAAGAGATTTAAGTCGGTATTTGAGGAGACCTCTAAGGTAACTCTCGCAGAAGGACCGAGGGGGTATGTGGTATCAATAGAAATCACCTTTCCCTGAGGGGGGAGGGCTTGAGTGACAAAGGTGGAATCTAAGAGGTCGCCGTCAAGAAATGTCCGCACCGAAAAGTCTCTCTCCGCAGAAAAGATACGGAAGGAAAGCCAAATAAGACTCTCCGCATCCGGAAAGTTAAAAGAGAAACTCCTTTCAACACTCTCCTCCTCTCTTCTCTTAGAGAGCGCCTCCCAAAACCATAAAGTTCCACCCCGAGGCGGACAGAGGAGTTCCTTCTCAAAATGGACCTTATTCAAAAGAGTGCCGGAATAT
>JBBIHO010000148.1:0-4763 GCA_037446935.1 Caldifarciminota bacterium
ATACTGGCCTTCCGGGTTCTCTGGGGAAAGTACAAGTCGCAGCCTTAACACATGTAGAACATAACCCACCAAATACCTTTTTCTTAACCTTTTCCATAAGACCTCATTTCATTGTGAATTAACGATATTCTTCACAATGCCAAACACCACATTCCGGCTTCGGAAATGTGCAACTCTTCCGATTATCACAGTTTTTACACAACCCTTTATATTTTGCTAAACTATCAGTCGTAAAAACGCGCTGCGCTCGGATTTTTGGTGAAGTGGACTTAAATGAGGTTATGACAGGTATTACAGGATATCCTTCAAATTCGTCACAATTTAAAACAGGTCTTTCCAGTTTTTTGGGGAAGGTGCAGGTATCAGCGTTATTACAAGTAGCGCATAATCCACGGTGCGGCTTGCCTTGCCGGGGGACTTTTCCCTTTCTCTTTAATTTCAGGCTCTTCATATCGCCCTCCTCTTTACCTAAAAGGGTGCATCCAGGTAGTCGCAGAATTTATCCTGCACTTTTAGGCTATTCATAGCAGTGAGAATGAAGCAAATTTAATGCCAAATGGGGAATTTGCCAAAAGCAAAGTCACAAAAATTAAGACTATTGTCTAATTAGATGAAAATCAATAAGATAGTTTGAAGTTTCTGACAATTCTCTTAATTTTGCCTATTGAAAAGTAAATACAAATGGGTGAAATTTTGGGGAGATTCTACTCAGTGGGGAGAAAATCCTCACTGCCTTTTATCTTCTTTATCTTTTTCCTTAAGGTCTTGCGGTCAATGCCGAGAATTTTTGCCGCCTTGGTTATATTACCTCCAACATTTGTTAGAACATTACGGATATGCTCAGCCTCAACTTCTTCTAATGTCCGATTAAATTCGGTTGTCTGCAAGGCGGAAAAGCGCATCAAAGATGGCAAGTCAGGGACTTCAATCACATCCCCCTCAGTCATAACAACAATCCGTTGAATGACATTCTCCAATTCTCGGACATTTCCTGGCCAATAATAGTTCCTTAAAACCTGCAGGGCATTATCGGAAAAAACTGGTGTTGGTTTGCCCAATTCTTTGGCAAACTTGCTGGCAAAGTGATTAATTAAAAGTATTATGTCGTCTCCCCGCTCCCGCAGCGGCGGGAGTTCAATCGTAATAATGTTAAGCCGGAAATATAAATCCTCCCGAAAAACTCCCTTCTTCACCAGACTGAGTAGGTCCTTATTTGTGGCAACAATGACCCGGACATCAACCTTTTGGGGTTTAGTTGAGCCGACCATATAAACCTCTTTATTTTCTAATACCCTCAAAAGTTTCACCTGCATCGCCAGACTTGCCTCACTGATTTCATCAAGAAAAATTGTGCCGCCATCAGCCGATTGAAAGAAACCGGCACGAGACTCCCAAGCACCGGTGAAGGCACCTTTTACATAGCCAAAAAGTTCACTCTCTAACAATCCCTCCGGGATACCGCCGCAGTTTACCGGAATGAATGGTGCCGATGCCCGCAAGCTACTGTAGTGAATTGCCCGGGCGACAAGTTCCTTGCCGGTGCCGCTCTCTCCGGTCACAAGCACAGTTGCCGAAGTTGCTGCCGCCTTCTCAATCATCCGAAAGACACGGCGAATTCCCTCCGATTCGCCAATGATTCCTTGAGGGGTATGAATTTTTTTATCTTCTCGGACCGCACGGCGCATATGTAACTTATTAAGAACCCGGCGCACGGCCGAAAAGAGTTCCTCATCAGTAAATGGTTTTGTCAAATACTCCTCGGCACCGGTCTTAACCGCAGTCACCGCCCCTTCAATTGATGGATAACCGGTAATCATCATCACCTCAGTCTCTTTTAAGTTTTCCCGGATGTGCCGGACTAAATCAAGACCACTTCCCCCAGGCATCTTAAGGTCGGTTATCACCAAATCTATCTGGGCCACCTCAAGGAGGCGGATTGCCTCAGCGAGATTGGAAGCAGTAAAGACCTGATACCCCTTAGATATTAGGTTACGGCGTAGTAACTCTAATGTTTCTAAAACATCATCAACCACTAAGATACTTTCTTTTCGTTCATTTCCCATTTACCAGTCCTCTTTCAACATAGTTTTCCATTGGATAAACCTATCTCATCTCCTCTTCCAATAGGCAATTGAATCTCAAACTTTGAGCCCTGGCCAATCTTACTCTCTACCTTGATTAAACCACCGTGAGCAGTTACAATACCATGGACGACCGACAAACCTAAACCAGTTCCCTGACCAACCTCTTTCGTTGTCCAAAATGGAGTGAATATCTTACTCTTAACCTCTTCACTCATCCCTTGCCCCGTATCTTCAACAATGAGCGATACATGGTCATCGGTGGCAAAAGTCTGGATTGTCAATCTTCCACCTTCGGGCATTGCCTGTATCGCATTGACAACTAAATTGACCAAGACCTGATGGAGTTGTGATGGGTCACCAGTAATCTCTGGTAAGTCCGGTGAGAGTTTTTTTACCACTTCAATACCAACCTTGGAGCAATGAAATTCCAAGAAATAAAGTCCATCTTCTACTACCTTATTGAAATTGATCTTTGTCTTCTTTGGCGGCATCTGCCGGGCAAAGAGCATCAGTTTCTTAATGACCTCACGGGCATGGAGCGATGCCTTTATTATCTTCTCAACATCATTACTAATTGATTCAGGTAGCTGGGGAGACTTCTTTATCAGTTGGGCAAATCCCAGGATGGTGCTCAGAGGTTCATTTAATTCGTGGGCGACACCGGCTGCCAATTGGCCAATCGTTGCCAAACGGTCAGCATGTCGCAGTTGCTCTTCCAACTTTAATCTTTCCTCATCCACCTTCCGGCGCTCAATAATGAGCGCAATCTCTTTTGCTACCGCATCAAGCAAGTGCCGCTCCTCTTTAAGAAATGGACCCTCATCTTGGTAGGGTCGCTCTTCCGAATAGGTCACTTCCACCCAACCTCTTCGTTCACCACTAATGATAATATCTGCTGTTATCTTATCCTTACCTTCTCGGAAATTGGGTGTTGAGTAGGAGTTGCCGTCCAAAAAGATGCGCGCGGAAGCAATCTCTGGATAGAGCCAGGCTGGTGGCAGGAGTTTGGCAATTCCCTCTAATATCTCAGCCAAAGAGATTCCTGGTTGCACAACCAGTTTGGCAATACCATAAAGGCAGGTCAATTCCTTTATTCGCTCCCGTAAGGAGACTAAGGCATTGCGGTAGGCAAGGGCAACACCAAGTGTTTGACCAATACTTTTGTAGAGTTCTGTCTCCTCTTTCTTAAAATACCTTTGGTATTTACTATGCAACTGCAAAATACCTATCGTCTCGTCACCGACCAAGAGCGGTATTGAAACAGTTGATCGGTACTCATCACTCTCGCCGGTCTTAAAGGATGCTGGTATCTTTTCCACCGAAAGGGTAAATTCCAAATGCGAACAAGGTTCGGTATGCCTCTTGGCTTCGCAAATGAAATATTTGCCGCTTTCCCTCAGGTGCAATTCTACCATATCACAGCGGGCGAAATTAGCGAGCATCCGACAGACCTCACGCAGAAAATCAAACCTTAAAACTCCCCGGTGGGCGTAGTTCAATATCTGATTTGATAAAGTCCGAAAATCAAAAGTTTTGTCACTCTTTTTGTGATTAGTCACCTCCAAACCACCCTGCTTATAACTTTTTTGGGAGTGGGTAGTTCTCTTTCTCATAATCCTTCCTTATTTTAATAGATTTCTTTGAAATTTCAAGACGGATGGTGTTCGTATCAGGACACGGCATCTACCTGAGAAGGGAAAAAGGATTAGCCAATTGCTCAATAACCGATTAGTTGAGTTTTGGCAGTCAGCACCTCACAATTTTTTTGATAATAACTCACTTTGCCATTCAGTAGTAGTATTCCAAAAGTGAGACTTTTGATTTGGGTGAAAAGATTTCCGCTTGCCGCCGTGCTCCGCAATTGAAAAAGGGATAAAAAGATGGCTGGCGTTTTAGAATTGGTATCACTTTAAGAGCCTCACTTAAAGAGAGATTAGGAGATAGATTAAAGGTTATATTTAATAATTGGTATAAAGTTTGATTTTTTAGCCGATTTTGATTTTAATTTCTTTATTTTTATAAAAATCTTTCTTTTGACTGGTGAGGGGATACCCCTCCCCCCACGGCAATTTGAGAAAAGAATCCCCCTCTATAAATATAGAGTAAAAAATTGGGTAAAATGTTTCCATTCACATGCGGAAGCACAGCGACCGTAATCTTTATGTTAATTTCCCAAATTTTTATCCTTTTGTGAAGGAACCAAAGCCATCTTTTCTGCTTACCGCTACTCCTTAATAAAGAATAAATCAATTAAGCTTTCGGACGCTCCGATGTGAACTCAAGAATTAGGGTGTAGACACCGTCTGCCCAGTTGGCCTTGACTGGATAGCCGCTCCGATGGAAGAGCCGATAGGCTCGGACATTGGTATCAAGGACATAGCCGATAAACCCTTTAACCCCTTTCATCCTCGCCACCCGAATAACATAATCAAAGAGAAGTGAACCAATCCCTTTGTTTTGCCAGGCATCACCAATTACAATCGCAAATTCGGCAAAGCCGGTTGCTTTATCAATAATATATCGGGCAACACCCATTATCTTCTCTTCGCCCGCCTTTTTCATTATCGCCAAGATTGCCATCTCCTGTTCATAGTCAATATTAACGAATTTCTTCAACTGTTCGTGGGGCATCGCCCTTAAATAGGAGAAGAAGCGATAATAGATGGTCTCTTGGGAGAA
>JBBIHO010000149.1:0-3537 GCA_037446935.1 Caldifarciminota bacterium
TCCTCACCTGTCAAAAGAAAGATCTCTATAAAATTAAATAAATTAAAATCAAAATCGGCTAAAAAATCAAATTTTCTACCAATTATTAAATATCTCTTTCAATCTATTTTTAATTCCCTCATTAATTCAAAAAGAAGATAAGTCCGATGATGCTTTTTTAGATTCTTTTCGCAATATGATTTTAGACGATCATTTGCAAAAGAGCGTCCAACTTCAAGAATTTAATTCGGGCTTTCTGATTAATCTAATCCGGAGGCGTTATTTTAAGGAATCTCCTCTTACCAACCTTAATTGTTATCTCCTTTTCAATATGGAGGATATGGTTGATATCGGTAATCTTCTCTCCATCAACATAGACCCCACCCTCGGAAATCTTTCGCCTTGCCTCACTTTTTGAAGGAAGGAGTTTGGTAATAAATAAAAGTTCTACGAGAGAGATTTCCCTTTTTGGGGCGAGAAAGAAAGGAATTCTTTCGGGCAGTCTCTTATATTTGAATACCCGGTCAAATTCCTCAGCGGCTTCTTCAGCCGCTTCTTTTGAATGATAAATCGTAACGATATCTTTCGCTAAAAGGGACTTAAGGTCTCTTGGATTTTCTTTGGACTTTAATCTCTTTTCAAAAATCTTAATCTCATCTTCTGTCCGGTTGGTGGCGAGGCGGAAATAACGAATAATCATAAAATCGGGCAGAGACATTACCTTCCCATACATCTCCGCTGGTGATTCGGTGATGCCAATATAGTTATTATAGGATTTACTCATCTTCAATCTTCCATCAAGACCTTCTAAGAGCGGAACGGTCATAACTACTTGTGGCACAAGACCATATTCGCGCATCAATTCCCGACCAACGAGGAGATTCCAATATTGGTCGCTACCACCCAGTTCTAAGTCCGATTTGATGGCAATTGAGTCATAGCCCTGAAAGAGGGGATAGAGGATTTCGTGGATATAGATTGGATTTCCTTCCTTGTATCTCTTGGCAAAATCCTCCCTCTCCAGGATGCGTGCCAGTGTATACTTAGAGGCTAATTGGACTATCTCATTAGAACTTAAACGACCATTCCATTCCGAATTATAACGGAATTCGGTCTTCTCCGGAATTAAGATTTTGAAAATCTGTTCCTTATATCTTGCCATATTCCTTTTAATCTCTTCTGATGTGAGTTGGGGGCGGGTCTTGGAACGACCAGAAGGGTCGCCAATCATTCCGGTAAAGTCACCAACGATTAGAACCGCGGTGTGACCAAGTTCCTGAAACCTCCTCAACTTCCTTAAAACGACCGCAAAGCCGAGATGAATCTCTGGACCGGAGGCATCAATTCCCAATTTGACCCTTAAAGGTTGGGAGGTGAGAAAGGAGTCTTTTAACTTCTCCGCTAATTCCGATTCGGTCACCAACCGGTCAATTGCACAGGGCTCAGTCTTTAATATCTCTAAGTCAGTCTGAACCCTTTTTGTAATATCCAATATTCTTCCCCTTCTAATTTGCCACTACTGACGATTAATTTCTCTTTGGTGCCTCAGTAACCGCCGGGGTCAATTTTGAAATCACTCAGGTCTTCGGGATCGGTCTTCCGGAGCCAATCTTCTATCTCTTTAATCCGATCCTCTGGTTCTTCGGAGATGACGACACCACAATTTTCCATCACCGCCTCATTACAGTAAATAGGACAATTTACCTTTAGGGCTAACCCCACCGAGTCCGAAGGCCGGGCATCAATCACCACTGTCCTGCCACCCTTCTCTAAAATCACCTCGGCGAAGAATGTATTGTCCCGCACCTCGGTAATTACCACCCTCTGCACCTTTCCCTCTAAACCCTCAATCAATCGCTTCATCAAATCAAGGGTGAGTGGTCGGACAAATTGGACCTTTTCTAAGGAATACATAATGGCAGTCGCCTCCGCCGGTCCGATGAATATCGGGAGGATACGATTGCCATTAATCTCTTTCAGAAAGACAACCGGGGACCGACTCTTCTCATCAAACCTCACACCAGCGACCTTAAGTTCAATCATTCTTGCTCCTTTGCCAGCACCCACAATTTAAGAACGGTTTTAATCTCCGGGTGAAGTTTGATTGGGATATCATAGACACCCGGTGATTTAAGGGGTTCTTCTAAAGAGATGCACTTCTTATCAATATCTATCCCTTCCGCCTTCAGAAGGAGAGCAATATCGCCGGTGGTTATCCGTCCAAAACTACCTTCCTCGCCAATTGGCAGAAATGTCTTTAGAATCAACCCTTCAATGCGTGCGGCATACTCATTTGCCTTCTCCTTCTTCTTCTCCTTCTGCAATGCCCTTTGGCGATTTATATCTTCAAGGTGCTTCAGGTAGGAAGGAGTGGCAATGATTGCCAGACCTCTTGGTAAGAGATAGTTGCGCGCAAAACCCCGCCGCACATTAACAACCTCCCCCTCTTTTCCTAAGGAGGGGACATCCTTCTTTAATATCACCTTCATTTTACAACATAGGGTAAGAGGGCAAGATTCCTTGCCCTTTTTATTGCCCGCGTTAAAGAGCGTTGGTGTTTCGCACAGAGACCGGTAATCTTCGCCGGGAGAATCTTTCCCCGCTCGCTCAGAAAATTTCTTAATGTCTCTTCCTTATAATCAATCTTCTTTATCCCGCGTTCGCAAAATAGACAACCCTTTTTCATAATAAATATAATATAAGAAAAAAGGAGAAAAGTCAAGGGTAATGAAAAGCGAGTTATTGACTATTTAAAATTTATAGTTAAAATTAAATTTAATGAAAAATATGCTTTAGGAGGAAATATGAAGGCTTATGTGGATAAAGAACTTTGCACCGGCTGTGAACTTTGTGTCACCTCCTGCCCGGATATATTTGAAATGAGCGGTGATGTCGCCACTGTGAAGGTGGCAATTGTTCCGGAAGGAGCGGAGGATTGTGTCCGACAAGCAGCCGAAGATTGCCCGGTTACGGCAATTAAGATAGAGGAATAAAAGGCGATGCCCTTATTGCCAATCTACGAAATCGCCGAGAAGTTAGGGATTGATAAAAGTTATCTTATTCCCTGCGGTATTTATAAGGCGAAGGTCTCCCTTAAATTCTACGATAAGATAAAGGAGAATCGAGACGGTAAACTGATTCTCGTAACCGCAATCACCCCGACCGCTTTTGGTGAAGGTAAGACAACGGTCGCAATTGGCCTGGCAATGGCGTTTGAGAAGATTGGCAGGAAATCAATCGTCAGTTTACGAGAACCGTCCCTTGGTCCAATATTCGGATTGAAAGGCGGTGGAACCGGTGGTGGAAAATGTTCGGTGGTGCCAGAAGAGGATATAAACCTCCATTTCACTGGTGACATTCATGCGGTGGCAAGTGCCCATAACCTCTTAGCAACGATTTTAGATTCCCACATCCATTTCGGGAATGATTTGGAGATTGACGAAAGGGAGATATTATTCCGAAGGACCGTTGACTTGTCGGACCGGAGTCTGCGGAATATCGTTGTCGGCCTGGGTGGCAAGTCAAATGGTCCAGCACGAGAGGATGGCTTTATTATTA
>JBBIHO010000149.1:3566-4728 GCA_037446935.1 Caldifarciminota bacterium
CTCCCTTTCTACCTCTTTGGCGGAGTTAAAATCAAGGCTCTGCCAGATCCTCGTCGCTTATGATAAACATCTAAAACCGGTCTATGCTGGAAAATTGGGTGCCTGCGGTAGCATGGCAGTTCTTTTACGGGATGCCATCAAACCCAATTTGGTCCAGACTACCGAGAACACCCCGGCATTTGTCCATACCGGCTGTTTTGCCAATATCTCGCACGGCACCGCAAGTGTCATCTCCATTAAGATAGCACTGAAATTGGCGGAATATGTTATAGTGGAGGCAGGCTTTGGTTCTGATTTAGGGGCGGAGAAGTTTGTCAATCTTGTCGCCCGTTGCCATAATCTTCCAATTGACACTGCCTGTTTGGTTGCGACAATTCGCGCCTTGAAGTTCCACGGCGGGGCACAAGAAAAGGAACCAGATAAAGGAACGGTCTCACATCTGAAAAAGGGGTTGGATAATTTAAGGAAACATATTGAGAACCTCCGGAAGATGAATCTCTCGGTGGTTGTCTGTCTCAATCAATTTCCGACGGATAAGGAGAAGGAGATAAAGATTGTGAAGGGTTTCTGCGATTATCAAGAGGTTCCCTTTGTGACATTTAATGGGTATCAAAACGGTAGCGAAGGTGGTAGAGAGTTAGCCCAAGTATTAGAAGAGATGGTTGCCAAAAAGGAGGCAACCTATACTCCGCTCTATCAGTTATCGGATGGCGTTAAGGAGAAGATTGGTAAGGTTGCGAAGGAGATTTATGGTGCCGCAGATGTTATCTATACATCACAGGCAGAAAAGGATTTAGAGCGGATATATAAACTGAAATACGAAAATCTCCCGATTTGTGTCGCTAAGACCAACCGCTCCCTTTCCGATAATCCCTCCCTTTATGGTGTCCCACGGGATTTTAAGATTACAATCTCCCGGATTATGATATTCTCCGGTGCTGGCTATTTGGTTCCAGTTGCTGGTGATATAAACTTGATGCCGGGATTACCAAAGGTTCCGAGGGCTTGGACGATTGATTTGGATGAAAATGGTTATATTACCGGACTGAAATGATTGAAGTTAAACTCGCCTCCCCGGAGATGAGAGAAAAGGTTCTGCCAGCGGATGAGAATCTAATTTACGATCTCTTAGTTCTCGGTGGTGGTCCCGCCGGAATGACCG
>JBBIHO010000150.1:0-1002 GCA_037446935.1 Caldifarciminota bacterium
TAGATAAATTCACCGCCAATTATGAAATCGTTCGGAAGATGCGTGCCGGTTATTATGTCTTAGGTCCGCTTTTGGGAAAATACAAAAAGGCAAAGGTCTCTTTGCCTGGTGGCTGTGCCATTGGCGCCCGCCCGGTTGATCTGCATCTTAAAGGACTTCATACCTTAGGTGCCGAGATTAAAGTTGAAGGTGGCTATATCATTGCCGAAGGCAGTTTGCAGGGAGCGGAACTTAACCTGGTTGGACCAAAGGGAACATCGGTTGGTGCTACCGGCAATTGTCTGATGGCAGCATCTCTTGCCTGTGGAAAGACGATAATCCAAGGCGCGGCTATGGAACCGGAAATTGTTGACTTAGCAAATTTCCTCAATCAAATGGGAGCAAAGATAAAGGGAGCCGGAACACCCACCATTGAAATTGAAGGTGTGAAAAGATTAAACGGTTGCAAATACCAGGCAATCCCCGATCGGATTGAAGCCGGCACCTTTGCCTGCGCTGCGGTGATTACAAAAGGCGAGGTTGAAATTGAAGATTGCATCCCGGAACACTTAACCGCTGTCCTTGAAAAATTAAAGGAATGCGGGGCAAGTATTGAAATAACAAAGGATAAGATATATATCCGGATGAAGGACGAGATAAAGCCAACCACCCTTGCCACCGCCCCTTATCCTGGCTTTCCTACGGATATGCAGGCGCAGTTTATGGCACTCTTAACCATTGCCAAAGGAAGGAGTGTCATAACCGAAAATATATTTGAAAATCGGCTGATGCATGCGGTTGAACTTGCCCGCTTTGGAGCAAAGATTACCATAAATGATAATACCGCAATTATTGATGGCGTGCCGGAATTGAGCGGTGCCCCGGTTATGGCTTCTGATTTACGGGCAAGTGCCTGCCTCGTCCTCGCCGGTTTGGTAGCAAAGGGTGAAACGAAAATCTCCCGCATCTATCACTTGGACCGCGGCTATGAGAGACTGGAAGAAAAGTTAAACTCCCTTGGTG
>JBBIHO010000150.1:1025-4657 GCA_037446935.1 Caldifarciminota bacterium
GTGAAGGAATAGACGATGGGGATTGCGCGCCGGCAGACAAAGGAGGTTAAAATCGGGAGGATAAAGATTGGAAACTTTGCCCCGATTCGCGTCCAGTCAATGATAAAATCAAAGACCGCGCATTGGCAAAAGGCGATTCGGGAGATAAAACGATTGGAAATTGCCGACTGCGAAATCGTCCGTTTGGCGATAAAAGACGAAGGGGATTTAGCCGCAATCCCAAAAATAAAGGAGAGAACCAAAATCCCCTTGGTTGGCGATATTCATTTTAATTACCAGTTGGCAATCAAAGGGATTAAAGCCGGTTTGGATAAGATAAGGATAAACCCGGCAAATATCAAGGAAGGTTGGAAATTAAAAGAAATCTCTCTTTTGGCAAGAGATGAAAATATCCCCATCCGCATTGGATTAAATACCGGTTCCTTCCGCATCGGAGGCCTTCATTCCCGGCTCTTTTCCCTATTAAAGAAGACCGTAGACCTTTTTGAGCGAAACCATTTCTTTTCAATCGTCATCTCAGCAAAGGCACCATCGCCTCTGGAAACGATTGACATCTATCAGAAGATTAGCCAAGAATACCCCTATCCACTCCATATCGGATTGACCGAAGCCGGACCTCCCTTTGAAGGTGGAATAAGAAGTGCGGTTTCCCTTACCCCCCTTCTCTTATCAGGGATTGGTGATACAATTCGTGTATCTTTAACTGGCGATTCGGTTAAAGAGGTTGATTGTGCCTATGAAATCCTGCAAAGTCTCGGTCTAAGAAAAGAGAGACCGGTATTCATCTCCTGTCCGACCTGCGGTCGTTGTGAAGTGAACTTAATTAAAATTGCGCGGGAGGTAAAAAGAGGACTGAAAGGAATAAAGAAATTTTTGCGGATTGCCGTGATGGGTTGTGAGGTGAATGGACCAGGCGAAGCCTCCCAAGCCGATTTTGGCATCGCCTGCGGAAAGGCTGGTGGTGTCATTTTCCAGAAGGGTAAGATTCTCAAAAAGGAGAAGCCTGAAAGATTAGTAGAAGAGTTTGTTCAATTAATAAGACAAAATTGCGGCTATTGACAATTCTTCAATTTTCTGGTATAATAAAATAGAAGATTGAATGCTAATCCAAGCCTTGCAAAAATAAAGAGAGGGATTTTCTTTTCAAAAATGGGGGGACGATACAGGGGGTGATATTGAAGGTCTAATTTTTGGTCTAATTGAAGGTGTCTTAAAAGGTCTAATTGAAAGACTAATTGAAAGATTAATTTTTGGTCTAATGAAGTGTCTAATTGGTGGTTTAATAAAGGGTCTAATTGAAGGTCTAATTGGCGGTGTCATGAAGGGTCTAATTGGCGGTCTAATTCACAATGTAATGAAGGGTCTTAAAGAAGGTGTAATTGCCAATCTAATCGGTTGGGAAAGCCAAAAGACCACTCCTATCATCAAATCGTGCGGGAGTGTTAACGCCTCCAAATGACTGGCGCTGACGAAGTCTATGCGGAGGATGAAGCGGCTATAAGATAGATACCATATCCTGATACTGGGCACGAGGAACTTGACAGAGATAAAGAAATTTACTATATTAAAAGATGTGTATTTATTGCTTAATTTATAGTAAGGAGGTTTTATGAAGGTATTAAAAATCATCTTAATTGCGATTTCCCTTTTATCCCTTACCTGCACCCGGAAAGGAGTAGTTAAGGGACCGGCTGGCGATGAAATCATCTGGGCATCAGAAAAACCCCGACCGGCTTGGGCTTATGAGGAGCCCTATGCGGAAGGGGGTATGCAATACTTTGTTGGGATGTCTTACAAGTATGCGGATGAAAAGAGTTCAAGAGATGATGCGGAAAGGGATGCCAGGATGAGGGCGGTGCGCTACTTAGAGACCGCAGCCCGGGAGACATTTGAGCGGATTATCGCGGAACTCGGTCTTACGAGTGAAGTCTTCAACCCGTCAAATGCTGCAAGGGACTATATTGAAATGGTTGCTCAGGCGGTAATCCAGAATACAAAGGTAGTCAAGTTCTATGTTGAGCAGAGAAAATCAGCAAAGACCGGAGAGGTCTATTTCCTCACATTTGCCAAACTCTTGGTTCCGGACGAACAGGTTATGGAATCCTTTAAGGATTATACCAATCGGAAAAGGCAGGAATGGAAGATGGCTCAGGAGCAGATTAACCGGGTGAATGACGCCTTTAAGTCCTACTGGGAATCAAAGAAGAAGGAGCAGGAGTTAAAGCAGGAAGAGAGACCAAAAGAAGAGGAAGAGTGAAATCATCAAGCGGGTTACTGGCTATCAGCTTAATGCTAATTATTGTGGGGTGTGGTTCCCGACCGGTTATTGGGACCCACCCCACACCCGAAAAGGATACCTTAATTGAAAGTAGTGCCCCGGAAAGACCTCCCTGGCTTACCGAAATCCCAAAAGGAAACTTTCTTGGTGAGGGCGAAGATGTGGAGAGAGAAAAGGCAAAAGAATCTGCGATTGCTGATATGCTGAAACGCTATGCTCAGTATTTAGGTATTGACTTTAAGATTTTAACCCAAATCCATCAGGAAGAGATTAAGCGGCTATCTGATGAGGTTTATAAGACCCAAGGAAGGGTGATAACCGAGGTTGAGGCATTGAGCAAAATCATCACTGCCGGAAGCGAGATTAGAAAGATATACTGGGAGAAATGGCGAAGGGATAATGAATATACCTATTACAAATATTGGGTCTTGGGTGAAGTTAATGAGAAATTTATTGAAGAAGAGAAGCAAAGGATAAAAAAATTGAAAGACTGGGAAGAGTTAAAAAAAGATTTTTTCAATTCTGATTTAAGGGTGGAAATTAAAGAAGAGAAAGGCAGGTATAAACCAGGGGAAGAGGTCCTGATAACGATTTCCGCTAATGACATTTCTTATCTTTATCTATTAAACTTTTATGGCGAAGGTGAAGTTGAGATACTTGGTTCAAAGAGATTGGAAAAGGAGGGAGATTATGAAATGAGGGGCAAGGCAAAATATGGCGGTAAAGGAGAAGAGATAATAAAGGCGATTGTTTCCGATAAAGAACTAAATTTAGAAGAAGCCCTAAGAGAGATTTATCCGGTGAGTATAATTGAAAATTTACGCCGTCAAGCAAAAGAGAAAAAAGCAAGATATGCGGAAAAGTCTCTATTGATTTTAATTGAGCCAGAATGAAAGTAAAAAATTCTTGACTTTTATCAAATTTTTGGTTAAAGATATAGTATGAAAAAGTTATTTCTTTTACTTTTTATTATTCTATTCTCCTGTAAAGATGGTTTAGGTCCGGAAGATATTTGGCGAGGAATCAGCGGCGAAAGATGTGGGTCAATTGAAGTGCGTTCTACTCCTGAAGGGGCGGATGTCTATCTGGATGGTGAATCCACAGGAATGAAAACAAATTGCACAATAGATTCCGTGCCTGTTGGCAGCCATACGATAGAACTAACCCATTCTGGCAAGTTTGATTGGGATACGATGGTAACAGTTAATCAAGGTCAAATCACAACGGTGAATGCAGTATTATTACCCTATGAGGTTGGCTATTATAATACTCCAGGCTCTGCTTATGGTGTTTATGTTTCAGGCTCTTATGCCTATGTTGCTGATAGGGATTCTGGTCTTCGGATAATAGACAT
>JBBIHO010000151.1:0-4625 GCA_037446935.1 Caldifarciminota bacterium
GACCAATTGCCGGCTGTGACCTCTATCTCTCCTTAGACCTTGACCTCTTCTTCCTTTGCGAATCACTCTTCGCCCCTTATAAAAAAGGGGCGTGTGTGGCTCTTGACCCGCGGGATGGCAGGGTCGTCCTCCTTTACTCCAAACCCAATTTTGACCCTAACATCTTTCTCCTTCCCCTTCCCCAAGAGGCCTGGGAGGGTATCCGGAATAATCCCGCCAAGCCATTATTTAATCGGGTGACCCAGGCGCAGTTTCCTCCTGGTTCTACTTTTAAGCCCTGCGTTGCCCTTGCCGGAATGCGTTCGGGTCTTTTAAACCCCAACCGGCAATTCGGTTCTTGTGAAGGTGGATTTCGCTTTGGCAGACGATATTTTCGGTGCTGGACCGCTCACGGTAGGTTGAACCTCATTTCCGCCATAGCCCAATCCTGCAATACCTATTTCTATCAAGCCGGACTTGAGATTGGATTAGAGGAGATTGTGAAGACCGCTCTTGAATTTCCTTTTGGCAAAAAGACGGGGATTGACCTCCCCGAAGAAGCCAGTGGTCTTCTACCCTTTCCGGAATACTTGGAAAGGAAATATAAAGGAAGGTTTCCGAAAGGGATTCTCTTAAACCTCGCTATTGGACAGGGAGAGATTTTAGTTACCCCACTTCAGTTAGCCCTCTTTTATTGTGCCATCGCCAAAAGGGGAGAGATCTATAAACCCCACTTAGTGGATTCGGTGAAATTCCCCTCCCGGATTTATCATCCGCCTTTCTTAGATTCACTCAAAGATTTCGTAGCGGTCTCCCGAGGGCAAGATACGACATATGTCTATGTGCCAAAGATGGAGAGGATAAATCTGCCGGAGGAATACCAAAAAGTGATTGACGATGCCCTGCACTTCGTTGTGGAGCGGGGGACCGGGAGAGGTGCTTTCATTCCAGAGGTTTCACTTTGTGGCAAGACCGGAACTGCGGAAAATCCTTTTGGCGAGGACCACGCCTGGTTTTGTGGCTACGCACCAAAAGAAGACCCCTCCTTAGTCGTCTGTGTCCTCGTGGAAAATGTCGGAAAGGGTGGGGCATACGCCGCGCCAATCGCCCAGAGAATATTTTTGAGATACTTTAACCTTGAGAAATAAAGAATCGTTTAATAGACCATCTTTTCCGTGGCTTGGGAGAAACGCTAATTCCAATGCGCTCAACAAGATTTAAGACCATTCTTGCCCTGGCGGTACTCTTAACCGGAATCGGACTTTTAGCAATTTACAGTGCCGCCGGTAAGATATATCTCTTTAAGCAATCACTCTGGTTTGCGATCTCCCTTCTTGCCTTCTATTTTGCCTATCGGGCAGAAAAGAGGATTCTTGTGACGATTGCGCCCGTTTTTTATATCCTTTCTCTCCTTTCGCTCCTTGCGGTCATTGCCTTAAATTCGGGAGATGTGAAAAGGTGGATAACTCTTGGCCCAGTGAGTATTCAGCCTTCGGAATTTGCTAAAGTCGCAACGATTCTCTTTCTTGCCCGAATGGTATCATTGAAGAAAAGGTTTTCCTTTTCTTTCTCCTCTCTCTTCATCCCCACAATAGTTATCCTCATCCCATTCTTTCTCATCTTAATTCAACCCGATTTGGGTTCTTCCCTTTCCTTTCTTTTCCTCTTTGCGGTAATCCTTTACTTTAAGGGGCTTGCGGCTTATGAAATCGTCCTTCTCTTCTCACCTCTCTTCTCATTTGCCTTCGGCCTATCTTTTATCTCCTGGATCGTTTATTTTTCCGCCCTCGGGATCTTTCTCTTCCTGAAGGCGAGGGGTAGCCAATTTCTTTTGGGTCTGGTGATAAATTCCCTTTTCGGACTCTCAACACCAATAATATTTGCTCACTTGCGGGATTATCAAAAGGCGCGGATTGCGAGTTTCTTCTCATCCTCCCTTGACCAGAAGGGAATCGGCTGGAGCGCATTTCAATCAAAGGTGGCGATTGGTTCCGGGCTTCTATTTGGGAAAGGTTTCTTAAAGGGAAAGATGGCGAGATTGGAATTTATTCCCAACCGCCATACCGACTTCATATTCACAACGATTGGCGAAGAGTTCGGTTTCTTCGGTTCATTGATCTTCTTAGGAATCTTTCTTTTCTTCCTTTACCATCTCTTCGCCCTCATCCGTTTGGTGAGAGATGAGATGCGGGTCCTAATAATTGCCGGAGCCGGGGGGCATTTCCTTTATTATATAATTGTGAATCTGGGTATGGTCTTGGGAATTATTCCGGTAACCGGTATTACCCTACCCTTTATCTCCTATGGTGGTTCCTCCCTTCTTGCCAACTTTATCATCTTAGGCATCTTGCTTAACTTTGGGGTAAGAGAAGATTAGTCCGCCTCTGTTGACTTTTTTTAGATTTCTGGTATAATATCTGTCCTTTGAGGAAAAAAAATCCTTGGGGGAGCAGTAAAATGCCCAGCACTAACTTTTAAGTATTCAAATGGCACTCCACCATTAGAGATTAGTGCTGAGGGAGGTAAATATGGATAAGGTTTTAAGTTCAATACTTTCATTACTTCTAATAATTTCCTTTGCCTCGGCAACCGGGGAGAAGTTTCTCCTCTGGGAGAGTTTTGAAGATATAACCCCTCCTTCTCTGCCCTCAGGCTGGACGGTAGAAAATACGAACGGTGACGATAAGGTATGGGAGACAAAGGAATATGGTGGTTATAAAATAAGACCGCAATGCATCCGCTATTCTGCTCATACCACCAATTCCGCTAATGACTGGTTCTTCACCCCTCCTTTATCACTTACAGGCGTAATTCAATATACGCTCCGGTTCAAATACCGGGCGGTCTCATCCACAAATCCGGAAAAACTGGCAATCTGGTTTGGCACAGCACCCGCCTCTGGTAGTATGACGACCCAGGTCTTTAATCATACAAATATAACCGATACCCTTTATCGGGATACCGCAGTAACCTTTACCGTTGGCTCATCCGGCAACTACTATATCGGCTTTTGCTGTTTTAGTGATGCCAACCGAAGGCGTCTCTATGTTGACGATATTCTTATTTCTCATCCCGCCACAGATTTGGAACTCAACTTACAGATGGTAAAGCCATTTTATGCTCCAGGACAAAATACCTACCCAAGAGATACCGTGATTGAATGTCTTATCTACCTCAAGAATATCGGAACCTCTCCGCTTACCGTCAATACCCTCTTCACCGAAGGGTATGAGACCGACCTTGATGTCGCACTCTCCTTTATCGTTATTAACCCCCTTGGTGAGACTGCACAATTTAAGGCAAGGTATAATGCACCGGAACCAGCACCAACCGATTTTAAGACACTCCAACCGGGCGAAATTGCTGCGCATTACTACGACCTCAATTGTGGACCTTATGAGTTCACGCCTGGCAGTTGGACGATTCGGGCGGTTTATAAAAACTACTTCCAAAATGAGGGTTTGAATGCTTGGCGGGGCAAACTCCTCTCAAATACCGAAACAATCATAATCCAATAGGGAGGAAAGATGAAACGGAATATTAAAGGATTTCTAACTTTGGTTGGGGTAGTTTTTCTCTTACTTATTCCGGTTTTTAGTTATGCCCAACTTCAGAAGCCAACCGATGCCCAGAAGAGAGAGATGCAGGAAGAGATAGACCGCGGAAAGCAACACTGGAAGAAGTATCAAGGGTGTAAAGACAAGGAGGCAGAATGGACAGCAAAGGGAGATAGGGAACTGGCTCGTGAATGGCGAAGGGCGGCTGATGCCTGGAAGGTTGCGCTTAAGGCGCAACGTCAATTTGTTATCACCCGGGTTAGTATTTATTATGGTCTCATCATTCCCCCCTGGGTAACACTTACTTATGACCCGAATACTCGTGACCACGGTTACACGACCGGTGATAAAAACAATATTGATGTTGAATTGGAAGAGCCTGCCTTTTCTGACGGACCGGGATGGGTCTTATCCGTCTTGTGGCACGAACTGAAACATGCCAAGCAGATAAGGGACTGCCTATCCAATAACCCGGATTACTGGAAAGATTGCACCGCTCTTTATCATGAGACCGAGATGGAGGCTTATGCCGAGCAAGAATCGCTTTATGATGCCTGCATCACCAGTGATATGGACAAGAAGTGGAAGGATTTAATTCGGAAAAGGATAAGGCGCCACCGGACAGCGATGATCGGGGCAAGGATTGCCGAATTTTTGGAATGGCTCAAAGATTCAATCCGAACCCTTCCGGGCAGGATACTCAATCTATCCTTCACCCTTTATAATCCTAATGATTTTCAGGATATGGTTGAAGTTAATATCACCGATGGCTTGGGATGGCATATTATGCCGTCACAAATTCTTGTGACCCTTCAACCGGATAAAGAGAGTTTGTTCCAAGTGTTGGTTGAGGTTCCGTTCTCTGCGGAAATCGGCACGGTCAACCAAATTAACCTCACTTCCCGTTCCCTTCAGGATACGATGCGCAAGGCGCACGATGTCTGCTTTGTAACGGTTACCCCAACCGTTGAGGTAATTGCGGGAAAGGATACAAGCGGCTTGCGCGAACAGGAGATTGACCTGATCTTCACAGTTCAGAACATTGGTGAAACTCCGGACAATTTCCATATCTCAGTGACCAATTCATTG